>NZ_CP018745.1 GCF_001922545.1 Borreliella garinii
AAGGCACATATACTAAAAAAATATAAATGTATTTATATTTTTTTAGTATATGTGCCTTTTATTATTATTTTTAAGTTCATTACACAAAAGATTAAAATATGCACCTAAATTATTCATAATAGTTTTTATACATTGTTCAACTTCAAACTTATTATTCCTAATACTTAAATTTTATTGATGGGTTTTAATTATTAAATTTGTCCACTGCCAATTTAAGATTATTATAATTGTCTGATCATTATTATTGTTATCAGCTACCAATATTTTTAATAACTTATCCAATAAATTTATCATTTTTAGTCTACTTCCTATTTCCTATTAGATTGGTCTTAGTCGAGCATGAAAAATCATAACCCACATTAATCAATGCTTTAAAATCAATCTTTTTTAATGCGCTTTAAATTAATTTAACTAACCTTATAATATCTTTTACTTATTCATTATTATTACCTTTGTTATTCTTGTTATGAGAATTAACTTATTGAATATATTTTTCAAAATCAGATTTAATCACTTTCCTCCCCATTCTCCATGAATTAAATAATGATTATTAAAATAATATAATGTCAA
Source organism: Borreliella garinii (assembly GCF_001922545.1). Taxonomy (NCBI): domain Bacteria; kingdom Pseudomonadati; phylum Spirochaetota; class Spirochaetia; order Spirochaetales; family Borreliaceae; genus Borreliella; species Borreliella garinii. Next base: position 571 of record NZ_CP018745.1, read on the forward strand.
TTTAATTGTTTAATTATTTCTAATTCCTTTTTTTAAAAAAGATAAAAACCACAATCTAAAGATTAGCTTGCTTATTAAATCTTGTCTTTTTATCAACAAGGCACACCTATTCCCTTTCATTAAAGCAATAAAAAATTGAAAACATTTTCTTTTACATCAGCGTTAAAACACTCTTTTTAAAAATATTTTTTACAAAAAATAATTGCTATTATGATTATGCTTTCCATTTTGTATCCACATGTTTATTAATAATTAAATACAAGGTTAGTACAATACAATTAAAAGAAAGCATACACATAATGTCGTTGGTTTTATCAAATTATAATCCTTATTTATCAATTGTTTTCCGTGGAATAAAGAACATTAGTAATTCATATTTTCCAGATGTTAAATTTTTATATTATAATGAAGCGGGTATACGAATGATGCTACCTCTAAGGCTACTATTGATGGAACAATATTTTAAAGTAAAGGAAGCAATAGAGCATACTTTAAGATGATTGTCATCTATTGATTGTAAGATAATTTTCATTTTTAGCATTAATACATAAATAAAGCCAATGAACTTCATGTTTAAATCTATCATTCCGATCATTTTTTATCCTACCAAACAAATTAATCGGTTCTTTAGATCGCTCAGAACCTAAGTCTAAAAAGAATTTATTAAAATACTCTTCATTAAGTCAATGGGGGGACACTACTTTTAAAACCTTGTAGGGAATATAGTGTCTTTTTTATATCAACTAGCAAACGATGCTCAACCACATATAATTTTAAAATCCCTTTAGTAACAATCTCATCAGAACTCATGTCACTACTTTGTGAATTCTTTAAAAAGGTTTGAACAGCTTGTTCCGGTTTATCAGACAAATCACAACCTAATAAAGCTAATGTTATTATGCAAACACCAACCAAAATCCTTATATATATACTCCTACCTACCACACTACCAAAATAACATGTAAATATAAAAGTTTATCCAAATACTATTTTTACCAAACTTTCAAAGCTCTGCTAAAATAGATTTCTCTAGAACAAATAAACATATACACAAATGCATACCAATTTTATCTTTTCTCAAGAATTGCTAAATACTAGATCATTATATTGATTTATGGGAATTAAATATTTAAATAATATCCTTATAAAAGGAATTTATAAACACACGCATAAAAATTAAATAATAATGATTTTAATAAAATCAAATTTTATTGTATAAAAAATATAAACATTGATATCCTTCATTATTAATTCTTTCTTATTGATGTTTTTAAACATAATATTGATTTGATCCTTATTATCATCTATTAAAGCCTTAAAAATTAATCAAAACATTAATAAAACTTCTGATAATGAAAACATTATTACGATTATTCCAATAATCTATATTGAATTATATTAATATTGAATTAAATTTAATATTAAATTATATTAATTATTGTAATATATTACTATTGCATTATATTAATTTTTATATCAAAGTAAGGAGAGTATTTGTGAAATATAATATAATTGTAAGCATGTTTGTTTTTCTATTTTTAACCGCTTGCAATCCAGATTTTAACACCAATCAAAAAGATGTGAAGCATCAATCTAGTAGAAAGAGAGTAAAATCCAATCAAAAAAGATTAAAATCCAATCAAAAAGGATTAAAACCTAAAACAGAAGTAGACCAAAATCAAGAAGCAAATCAAAATCAAGAAGCAGACCAAAATAAAATAACAAAAAACACACTACTTGATAATTTAAGAAATTTAATAGAAAAAGTTAATAAAGACAGAAAAAAATATGTAAAAAGATTAGAAGAAGAGCCTTTAAACCAATATGGAATATTGGCTTTCAAAGAATTGTTTTGGGAAGGCACACAAGATAAAGCAGCTGATAATATTGAGAAAGCTAAAATATATAGACAACGAACTTATTCTGTCTTAAATGATTTTGATACTAATGAATTTAAGAAATTTTCAAAAATTACAATGTTGTCAAAACAACAACAAGGTCTATTTAACTCCTTTAACTCGTTTGGAGCTACTATTGAAGACACATTTGTTTTCTTATTAAATCCCAACAAAAAAGATAATCTAGAAAAACTAGAAATTTCGGATTTAGAAAATCTTAAAAATTCTATTGAAAAATTCTTATCTATAAAAACAATGATCTCAACAATTCTAACCCAATTTTTATTAGATTATGAATCTAATAAAAATTTTATAAAAACAGATACCTCAAAACTTGATTTTTATTTAGCTACAATTTCTAATCAAATTGAAGAGCAAAATGCAGAAGCAATAAAGCTAAAAAATGACATATTTTCAATAGAAAATTTTAAGTCATATTAAAATTAGTAATACTGTAAAAGCCTATCTTTAATAAAGATAGGCTTAATTTTTGACTAAAGATTACAAAGAACTTTTAACTTATGATTTACATAAACTTTAATTCCAAAGAAGTAAACTACTTTTTCTATAATCTTTAATTTAATAATAGTGATTAGAAATAGATTAATATTATTAATGGTATATACTTTAAGGAAAAAGCATATAAAGGCAATTAATGTAAAAATTAAGTACACTTTGATAATTTTATTTTTAATAATTGGCGGTTACAAACAAAAATTAAATTATACAACAAATTAAAGGGTTAATTATAAAGAAATGAACGTAACACATAGTCCAACCCCTTAATTTCATTATATCTAACAAGCTTTTCAGATTCATTAATTAACTAGAGAGCTTTAATCTTTTTTGCTTTAACCAAAAAATTAAAAAAGAAAAGAGCATGTATAACTAGTAGATAGTACTATTCTCATGAAAGAGTTTTGACTTAATGTGTTACAATTTCAACCTTCAAGACTGTACTAAGAATTGAATTTAATTATCTATATCTATTCAAAGCATTGAAGAATCTTCTTTGTAATTTAAATCCTTAATTTACTTTTCAATCTCAAATTGAACTTTTTAAAACATTTATTTTACTTTTGCATAAAAGTACAACTTGCAATTAAAACTAAAAAGTAAATATAATTTACTTACGAATCTTTTTTTTAAAAAAATCCTCTTTTTTTTAATTAATGATAAGAAACATTATAGAAAGAACATTAACATTAGAGCTTCAAAATAAAAGCTTTTTAAATTGTAAGTAAACAACTTAAAAAATTAAGTTTTGCAACTTATAACTTTTTTTCTGCTTACAATAGGCTGATACTAATTTAGTATAAATTGCACTAATATTTTACTTATCAAAACTTATTATTAGGAGATAATAACCAATATGAAAAAATTTTTTACATTAATATTAATTTTTGGTTTAACAATTCAAATCTTTGCCACAAAAGACAAACAAGATAGAATTGAAAAAGGCATTGAAAGTTTCAATAAATATGATAAAGACAAAAAAATCCAATAGGACCTTTTCTTTTAAATTTATTTTTACCTTTTGGAATAGGATCCTTTTTACAAGGAAATTATATTGGTGGCGGCTCAGTACTTGGATTTAATTTATTAGGAGCAATCCTTTTGGGAACCGGAATTATTCTTAACATTAATGAAACAAAATTAACTGGATCCCTACTAATAGGAGTAGGAGCAAGCATGCTTGTAACATCCTATATAACCTCACTTATTATTCCATTTACATTTGCAAATTGGTACAATGAAGATCTTAAAAAAAGACTCAGCGAAGAGCTTGCAGGGCTTGAACCGAATATTGATCTTGGAATAAGCGGATTCCAACTATCATTTAAAAAAAGTTATTAAATAAATGTAAAACAATAATTTTTAAGATCTAATATTTAAAATTAATTTGCCTAGGAAGATGGTATTAACTGATGCTCTCTTGCTAGGCTTATCAATTAAATTCAGAGTATTTTTAAAATACTTTAAAATACTAAAAAACTTTTACAATATTAAAAGCTCATACAATATTAAACTTAATTAATAAATTATTATAAATACCAAATTGGTAGAAGATTTTTAATAATTAATAATAACAATTATTAATTAAAATGTTCTAAACATCATATTAAAATGATATAATTACTAATTATTATTAATTTAATAATTAAAACTACTTTTTAAGGAGACTATTTTGAAACAAAAGATTATTATATTTACCATATTAGCATTTATGCTTAATTGTACAAACAAAAATGATAATGCAGAGCTAAATAACGATTTAGATGAAGAATCTCAAAAATTACAATCTAAATCAAATTTAGTTAATGACGATAGAGTTGAATTTAGCAAAACAACACCTTTAGAAAAATTAATAAGCGGATTAAGCTTAAACAATGCTGAAAAAGAAACGCTAACATTTTTAATAAACTCATTAAAAGAAAAGCTAGCAGACTCAAATATTGGTGTAAATTTTAAAAATACTGGTGGAGATGAGAATAAAATAGAAGAGACTGTACACAAATTTTTATCGGACCTAAAAGAAGATGAAATAAAAGAAATGCTTGCAAAAATTAAAGAAAATAAAGACAAAAAAGAAAAAAATTCTGAAGAGTTAAATACTTATAAAAACACACTTGCTGGTGGATTTGATGGAATGTTTAATAAAACAGATTCCAAAACCACATTTAATAACCTTAAAGACGCTGCATAATACCACACCAAGTCTAAAATTTGCAATTAATTTTACAAACTAATTTTTAAAAGCTAGTGGTTAAAATCCGCTAGCTTTTAAAACAACTTTTTAGTTAATCAACGAATTAAATGCAAGACTTGCGCTTTTAATTTGAGGATATTTTTCGACTATTTTTTTCATAGCAACATTAAAAAGCTTAGAATCAAGTGAGATTCTGTAAACTTTTTCAGCTTGTGGAGGTTTTTTAAACTTAATGGTAATCTCAGCAATCATATCGCTCCAAACTCCATTACTATAAAGAGAGGTAAAGGCCTCAACTACTTTTTTAGCATTGCTAGAACCAAAAGGATATGCGGTTACAAGCCCAGGTTCAACTGATTTTTCAGACATTGGAAGCCCTATTAGAAATCCTCCTTTATTTTCATTAAAGTTTATATTGCTTCCTTTGCTTATTAATTTAAATCCAGAAACAGAATAAATTGGATCACCTTCACAAGTAGTCTCAAAAATTATTAAAGGCATGGCATAAGAAATGTGGTTTCCAGCAATAGGAGAAACAAGATAAGAATACTTAATTCCCTTAAGCTCTTCAATAGAATTTCCGCGCTCATTAAACAAATCTCTGGCTTTAATTTTCATCCAACGAATATCAACAGGCCATAAATACACAGAGATTGATTTTGTTCCTTCTAAAAACTCTATTTGGTTGTAATCAATAATTTTATTTTTATTCTCAAGCGCTTTTAAAGTCTTATGATTTTGATAATCAGATACTAAAACAGAACCATCTGGGAGTTGACTAAAATTCATTGAATTTAAAGCCCTTTTTCCTTGACTTAACCTATCTGACTTATTTCCTCTAATAAGTCCGCCACCCTCTTGCCCTATTTTTGAATTATTATCTAAAGAACAACTAAAAATTAAAGTCAAAACGGATATAATGACTATTTTCAAAACGCTCCCCCTTAAAATTTTTTCATATAATTTAAAAATTTTAAATTATGTTATTAGAAGCAAGTGTAGATCAATTAACAAAAAAAGCAAAATCAAAAACTTAACGTCTACTAATCTCTTTTATCAAGCTATTTAAAACACGATTTATATAATCATAAAGTTTTTTATTCTTGCCAATATTTTTGTAATAAAGTTTAAAAATTTCCAAAAGAGTATTTCTAACCTTAAGAATCAACCCCTTTCTGTTTTTATTCCTAATAGAGCCTAATGCTTGTTTGAAAGATTTGCGTGATTTTTCCATTTCCTTTAAAAAACCATTAACATCATAATTTAATATGACTTCTTCTAGCTTTCTCAATATCAACCTAGAATATTCCTTTCCAAGTCTTTTAAACAAATCATCCAGATTTTCAAAATCTAATTCTCCATCTGCCAAAACCCTGCAAAATTGCAGTGTTTCGTCTTCTTCGTTTGTTAAATTGCGCTTCCAATTTAAATGCCAATCAAGCTCTGACTTTGTAGTAAGTGAAAAATTTTTTAATTCAAGAAGCTCTTTGCTAACACTGCTAATTTGTTGATCGATTGTTTTTTCAAGAGCGGCAAAAATGTCTGCATTTGAACCATTGGCATTAATCTTGGTTAAATAAAATTGTTGACACAAATTCATATCTAAAAGAGAAAGTTCATCTTCTCTGTCACTTTTATCGGAATAATTTTCAATCAATCGCACTAAAATGCTTATTTTAGAAGACAGCTCTCCCCATCGTTTTTTCCCGATATCAATCAAAAACTGATTAACATCTTTTTCGCTGTACCTATACTTTACTAAGACTTCATCATTGTTTAAAAGCCATCCACCAAGAGCATATCTATTCTCATCATTTTGCAAAGATTTCTTGAAAAACTCAAAATTTTTATCCTCTTCTGAGTTTAAATGGGGAGTCCAAATCTCATCCTTAGCATTTTTCAGCAAAGCTTTGCTGTGTTTTGGCTTACTAATATTGTGCTTTGAGGAAGTTTTTTGTAAAGATCCAGAATTATCTAAATTATCCAAATCATTGCTGGTCTGATCTGGGTTTATTGACATTAAATTTTTAGGATTTTTTAAAGTTTGCACATCCTTTTTAGAATCTCCCAACTTATTCTTTTTAGACTCCAAAGATTTTTTTTCATTGCCGATTAAATTTCGTTTATTGTGGGAAGTGGTAGTTTTTAAATCTTCTTCTAAAGATTTCCTATTACAATTAATAAAAAACAGAAAGCTAATACCAAATGCAATTCCTATTTTATTCATAAATTAAATTACCTCTATTTAATTATAGATTTAAATAAAAATATAGCTCACTTTACATACACTAAATGTATACACTATTTTAATTCTTACTACAAAAGGAATTAGGCTTGCAATTATTTTAAAAAAATAATTTTTAAAATAAAAAAACGAATTAAAATAATGCTAATAAAGCATTAAGCTTAAATTATTTCAATAATACCCTTTTAAACAAATTGGTATTAATAATTCACATTATTTAAATGTGTTGTAAAATATTACAAGTAAACCAAAAACATTAATATTAACCAAATCATAAAAATTTTAATTTTCAAATCCAGATACATTAAAAACACAATAGACAAAAATAAATATAAAGATTAAGATTAACTCTCTAAATTAGAGAGTTAATCAAAGAATCAATTAACATAAAAAGTTAAAAAGAAGCAGATGCATCATAGTTTTTCACAAGATTACAAGCATCTTCAATGTTTTTAGTAGTAATAAAAGATTGTCGCAAATTGTCTATGTAAGTTTTTTCAACCTGTAACAACTGCTGCTTAGCATTGGCAACATTTGCATCATTTGAGCGCTCAAGAGCTACTTTAGCCTTTCTTTTGGCTTGCAAACACTTAACAACAGTATCAAGCATTTCTTTTATTTTGTTTGCATTTAAATTAAAAATTTGATTAAACTTATCAGGATTGCTATCAAGAACTGCCTGTTCAAGAAAAAACAAAGCTTCTTTTTGGTCATCACTTAAAGAGTCTACAAAAGACATTTCAAACTCTCCATTTGCTGCGCTATTAGAAGAATTTAAAGCCTTTGAAGACCTTCTCCTAAGATCAGAATAATTAAATTCTTTACAAGAAAAGAATAATACAATAATAAATAATAAAACTTTATTCATACCGTCTCCCACACTGTGATTACACAAATATTTAAATCTAAAAATTAAATAAACCTTTTTTTAAAAAGAATATAAATTATAATATATCTCAAGATTTAAAATAATAAACATTTTATAAAACTTTATAGTAATCTCGAATAAAATATGTTAAAATAACTTTGGTATTTAAAAATGGAAATTAAAATTGACGAAAAATTTAATATAGTATTTAACGACGATCTTAAATTAATAGAAAACATTAAAGAACAAAAACAGCGTTTATTTTTTTATCTTAAGACACCTAAAGGAAGCTTAAAAGAAGCTCCAAATTATGGATTTGATTACAACTTTTACTTTAAGCTTTGTAAAGCCAATAAACTAGAATCTATTAAAAATTTTTTCTTAAACCTTTCAAAAGAGCTTAAAATAGATCTTATTAATGCAAAACCAAGCATTAAAAATAAAACAATAACAATAAAATTTTTCTTTTTAGGAAAAGACACTTTAAAAATGGATTTTAAAATATGAGTATAATTTTTGACAAAAACTTAGGAATATTAGAAAAAACAATAGAAGAAATTCAAAATGAAAAAAAACATATTTTGAAAACAAAATATGGCATAAACATTAAAGACAATTCAATTTACGACATAATAAACTTTCCAAGCTCAAGCATTAACAAAGAAATATCAGAGGTTTTAAAAGAGCTTTTTTCTAAAATAAAAGAAAATGGAAGCTATTTTAATGCACTAAAAGAAGACTTAAGCACCCCGAAAAGCTCAACCTACGAAGCAATAAGAAAAGCTCTTCTAAGTGTTGACGGGGTTAAGCACATAAATATTTTAAGTGGGCCAGGAACAATTAGTCTTTACTTAATATTAAAAGACGATTGTTTTATAGATAAAGAAAAAAATCAAATTAAAATTGAGACTAAGCAAAATATTTGGCAAGCAATATACTATACAGCGCCAAGCGGAACTGTTTTTAAGGGCAATATTGAGATTGAGTTTTTAAACAAACACAATCAAAAAAACATACAAATTCAGCTTAGGCAAGAAAAAATATGCATACCTTAAAGCAATCTACAAAACAGAAGCAAAAGACGCAATCTACAAAGAAATAGATACTCAAATTAGAGATATTTACAATAAAATATTAACCGAAAAATACATCGAAATGGGAACATCTCTTAGATATCAAGACTTTCTTGCGCCAGTTAGCATTATCAGAGGAATAAAAGAGCTTAGAATTGGAACTTGCATTAAAAGTGATGACACAAAAAAAATTACAGAACTTAGTGAGAGTGACTTTACATTCAACAAAGACGAAAACACTAAAGAGAATGAAATTATTATTTTTGATACAAAAAAAAGACTTCTTATTAACAGAGAATAAAAATGAATAAAGAGATACCAAAATTTTTAGAAAATACACAAATTGAAAAGTTCATTTACAATGAGCTTGATTACAAAAAAGAGATATTAAGAGAACTAAAAGACCTTCTTAAGAACTTCAGAACAATCAATGTTAAAGACAGTATTAACTCTAAATATATTGCATTACTAATGCTTTCAATATTCAACGCATTTCACTTTAAAAAAGAGCTAGATAAAAATCTTGTTAACTCTTTAGATGCTATTATTTTTGCAATTAAATCTATTGGCACTGACGAGAGCTTTATTGTGCTCTTTAAAGCCTTTTTACACACAAATGTAGAAGTAAGCTCAAAAGAAGACGCTCCAGGCGAGATAATAATAAAATTGCTTGGAAACATTAAATCTCCGATTGAATTTAATATTGCAGCAAAAAATCAAAATAAGCTAAAAAAAATAACTGTAAAACACAAGGGATTTAAAAAAGCTTTGGTTTCTAACTATATGCCCAAAGATTATAAAAATTCAGTATATGAGTTTATTAAAATACTAATTCCTACAGGAAGGATGGTGAAAATTATAGATAAAGAACAAATAGAAATAAAAAGTACAAGAATAAAAAATTTTTAGATATCAGATCAAATAAAGAATCTAATATCTAAAAAAGTTTAAATAAGAATTTAAAACTAAAAGAAATTTAAAAGGAAAATTTATGAATACCAACGAACCACAAGAGAGTATACAAATAAAAGATTTAAACAGAAAAACAAAAGTTAATCAAAGTGATCTTATTCCTATTGATGATATAGTAGAAGACACTTGTGCAATCACATATAAACATCTCCTAGAGCAAATACAAAACGATACATTTTACAACAGTGAATTTCACTGCTTCAAAAAAGCAATAAAAGATGTAATTAGTAAAGAACTTTTAGAAAACAAAGAATATATAAAAAACATTTACATTAAAGTAATCTCTAAACTTTTAGAACTAAGCTCACCACTTGAAGACATAGATTTTGATACTGTTTTTGGAAAAATAAAATCTAGGTTTATTTCAAGCTTAAAACACACAAACACAAAATTGCCTTCAAATAAAATTTCAATTTACAACGCAACCACAAAAGATCTTGAACTTATTCAATTTGAAATCCTTGTTGAAAGTTTAAAAGAAATTCTTGCAGAAAAATCTGAAATAAATCAACTAAAAAGTGACCTAATAAATTATTTAAAAATAAACGATTTTAAAGATCAATTCAAAAACTCTTTTAAATTAATACCTAAACACACCTTTGATGTAAAAAATGAACAACTTGTAAGTTGTTATCAAGACGGAATCCCATAAATTGTAGATATTCCTATTTGGTGGCAAGGAAAACCACATAGTTTTGGAGGAATGCACACAATAATTGATGACAATGCAATATTAGAATTCCAATATGAAACTAAAGCTACAATTATTGTACTTAAAAATAAAAGCAGCACATCAATTGTAATAAACGAATCACACAAAGACAAATACATTTATTTACAAATTGACGCAGAAATTAGGTATTCAAGCTCCACAGAAGATCACAATAAAAGATTTTACCTTAAATTTGAAAAAAGCTCTGCCAAAATGCTAATAGCATCATTTTCTTCACAAAACATGCCTACACTTAGAACACCAATTTACAATGGTTGGTACTACGTTGGGTCAGGCAAACTAAGCGGAGGTGAATTAATGCCAATACTAAACAAAGTATAAAAATAAATTAAAAGGAGATATTTATGGATACAATACTTATTTTTTTGTCAACAATTGACAATGCAAAACTAATTATATTAGGAGGATTTATTGTGCTAACAATAATGCCAATGATTTTAGCAATAAAGCCACAGTTTAGAGAAAATTTAAACTTTCTTATTAAAAAGTTCTTTAAAAATACAAATAAAAAGGAAACAAAATGAACAGCAAAATAAATATCAACTCTGGCGTTGAAGCTTTAAATAATTTATATGACTTTCTAAAAAGTAGCGATTCTCCAACAGAAGTCAAGGTAGAAAAGGGAATATACTTAGGGCTTAATCTTTACAATCTAATAATGAGCATCTACAAGGACACAATAAGCACCCTTGAGAAGGAAGAATCAATAAAAATATTAAATGACATTGAAAATGTTAATAATAAAATTACTCAACTTATATCAAGCATTAATGACGAGAGAGATGCAGGTATTATTGAACATTTGCGAGAAGAAAGAAACGAGCTAATGACAATTAAAACCAAAGCGCTCCAAGAACAAATAAAAGAATTCTCAAAAGAATCACAAAATAGCGCTAATAGCAAAACCCAAAACTTAAAAGGAGATAAAATTGAAAATTAAAAATTTTGCTTTTTTGTTTTTATTAAACTCGCTTATAATCTTTTCATGCTCTACAATAGCAAGCCTCCCGGAAGAGCCACCATCTCCAAAAGAGTCAACATTAAAGGCCTTAAGCTTATATGAAGCGCATCTTTCAAGCTATATTATGTATTTACAAACATTTCTTGTAAAAACTAAACAAAAAGTAAATAACAAAAATTATCCTGAGTTTAAACTTTTTGACACTAGTAAATTGGAGAAAGATCAAACTTTAAAATCAATCAAAACAAATATTGCTAATTTAAAAAATCACATTGACAAAATAAAACCAATTGCAATGCAGATTTACAAAAAATATTCAAAAAATATACCTTAAAGTCGTTTAATTTTTCTTTTTCCCAAAAGTCCCAAAATTGGGACTTTTTTTTAATAAAAGTTTATATTTGTTCTATATCTAATTTAGAATTATTATCATTTTATTTTTTTTTAATTTTCTATTTGTTATTTATTGATCTTATACTATAATTATATTTGTATTAAGTTATATTAATATAATATAAAAAGGAGAATATATTATGAAAAAATATTTATTGGGAATAGGTCTAATATTAGCATTAATAGCATGTAAGCAAAATGTTAGCAGCCTTGATGAAAAAAACAGCGTTTCAGTAGATTTACCTGGTGGAATGAAAGTTCTTGTAAGTAAAGAAAAAGACAAAGATGGTAAATACAGTCTAATGGCAACAGTAGACAAACTTGAGCTAAAAGGAACTTCTGATAAAAGCAATGGTTCTGGGGTACTTGAAGGTGAAAAAGCTGACAAAAGTAAAGCAAAATTAACAATTTCTCAAGATTTAAATCAAACCACATTTGAAATTTTCAAAGAAGATGGCAAAACATTAGTGTCAAGAAAAGTAAATTCTAAAGACAAGTCATCAACAGAAGAAAAATTTAATGATAAAGGTAAATTAAGTGAAAAAGTAGTAACAAGAAAAGACGGAACCAGACTTGAATACACAGACATACAAAACGATGGATCCGGAAAAGCTAAAGAAGTTTTAGCAGGCCTTACTCTTGAAGGAACTCTAACTGCTGACGGCGAAACAAAATTAACAGTTACAGAAAAAACTGTTACTTTAAGCAAAAACATTTCAAAATCTGGAGAAATAACAGTTGATCTTAAGGACACTGACTCTAGCGCTGATAAAAAATCCGGGACATGGGATTCAGATACTTCTACTTTAACAATTATTAAAAACAGCAAGAAAACTAAACAACTTGTATTCACAAAAGAAAACACAATAACAGTACAAAACTACAACTCAGCAGGCAATGCGCTTGAAGGCAGCCCAGATGAAATTAAAGATCTTGCAAAACTTCAAGCCGCTTTAAAATAATATGTAAATAAACATCCTGCAAAGCATTAGCCAATGCGGGGTGTTGTTTATTATAACCTAAAAATTGAATTTATATTTTTCAATTTGTTACTTCTAGAAAAAGTCTCTTAGGAGACTTTTTCTCTTTTAAAAGAAAAAACATAACAATACACAAATCAGACCATTTAAATCTTTAAAATCAAAATAAAAAGCTCTAATAAACTAACTGCATGAATAAAATTTAAGAAAACTAATGGGGATAATTCCTTTACTCAAGCCTAACTCTTGAATGAAGGATAAATAAATAAAATAATCTAAATTCTTAATAAATTAAACCCATCGCTAATAAGCTCACTATTTTAAATAAAAATTAAAACGTAAAAATAATTTACTCTTAATATAAGTTTATTATTTATTATATTTTATTATAAAAACTTACTTTTATAAAGTATATTTAACAAATATGTATTAAATATACTTTTTTTATTTTTTTTATATAAAAATACTTTACTTTTTTACGAAACTGTACTATTAATTAATTTAGACTTAAGGAAACTACTTATATTAGGAGTATAAAATTGAAAACATCAAAACAAAAATCACCAAACACCACAAAAAAGGTCAAAAAAACTACAAAGAACTTCCAACACAACTTAATTGTATTAATCTCTACTCTAAACTTTATAAACTTAAACTTAAAAAAATATACACAAAAAAACATACTTTATTTTCTAAATAAAAACCTTGAAAGAAATCAACAAAAACCTATAAAACTAAAAACACTACAAAACTATTTATACATACTAGATAAAAAATTTAAAGTCACGCTAAATTACTGCAAACATTTGGGGAAAAATTCCGGAAGTGAAACTTATTATAAACTTAAATATGAAAAAGAAAGATGCTATTCAATAATTAACACACACTTCAAGGAAAAAACAACTAATAAAATTAATGAATTTATAAAAAGAATAAAAAAACTTAATCAAATAAATAGTAGTGTTAAATGGGAGTGTATTAATAATCCTAATAATAATATATATAAATATAAAGAATATAGAAATATACACAAAAATTCTAAAAAAACAACAAATAACAAAATACTCAATAAATATTTAAGTAAGTGTAATTTCAAAACAAAAATTCCATCTCTAATAATGGATTTAAAAACGACCAATAAGATTAAAATCTATCATTTAAGAAACTTAAAACACATTGAAAACGACCTTAAAGAAACAGATCCTAAAGAAATAGAAAGACACTTATCAGATGCAATAAAAGAAAATATAAACAATCCAGGATACCTATGTAAATTTTTCAAAAACAATGGATACAAAAGGCTAATAAATAAAATAAAAGAAACAAATAAAAAATATAAAAACAAAAAAGAAATTTTAAAAAACATACTTAAAGAAAAAATAAAAGAATTAGAAAATGAGCAGTATAAAAAAGAAGATCTTGAAAAGTTTTTTAAAAAAATATATGAAATTTACAAAATAAAACCACATTTCATAATAGAATACAAAAAATATCCAGATTTAGATAAGTTGGTTAAAAAGGCAAAAACAGAAATTCCTAAAATTCAAGACAAAATGACTAAGCTTAAAAGTATAAAAAACAACATTTTTAGTATATTATTAGAACAGTTGAGGCATAAAGTAGATGAAAATAAAATAATTCCTACTTTAAAAAAATTCATTGAGAATGAGCCTGATCTTAAATATAGTAAGGTGTTTGACAATTCCTACTATAATAATTTGATTAAAATAGTGAGCTAAAAAAAATGTATAGTTTAGCTTTGCTATTAAGGAAAAAGGAAAAAAATGACGGCTTTACTTGAACGATTAAAGCAAAAACAAAAAGAATTAAAATTAAACATAGAAAATAAACCAAAATTCAAAAAAGAAAAAAAGGCTGATGTCTTTTCTAAGATTGAGGAGGTTAAAGGTAGAAAAATATACCATACTAAAATCTTTAATGACTTTTATACATTTGGAATCAGTAAAAATGAACCTACTAAATTTTTTATTTCTTTAAGGGGAATTTTTAACATAGAAGACATAAGTATGTTTCATTTATTCTCTCTAAGAGAAGATGATGAATTTATAGGGATTTACTATGGAATAAGAAAGCTTGATAAAGCATTTATTGTGAAAAATTTTAACAAAAAAGAAACTTATACTCTTAGAAAATGTGAATATATTGAATTTAAGTTTAAAAAAGGCTCTGTTTTTTGTTATTTAAATGGTCTTCATATTTTACTTAAAAAGGATAGGGTTAATAGCCCATATTACAATACGCTTTTAAATATTATTTTAGAACTAGAAACTGAACTCTACACTTTTTATAACAAAGAATTGTCGAAGGGGGGAATAATTCCTGAATGGATAAAAAAGAGACAAAAGTAATAACAATTGCAAGCATAAAAGGGGGTGTTGGCAAAAGCACTACAAGTTTAATTTTCGCAACACTGCTTTCAATCAAATATAAAGTTCTTTTAATAGATATTGACACGCAAGCTTCAACAACAAGCTATTTTTTTAATAAAATCAAAGATAACAATATAGATTTAATAAACAGAAATATATATGAAGTGTTAATATCAAATTTGCACATAGATAATGCACTAATAAATATTGACAAAAATTTAGATTTAATTCCAAGTTATTTAACATTACACAAATTTAATTCAGAATCCATTCCTTATAAAGAATTTAAATTAAAAGAACAGCTAAAGCTAATTAGCAATCATTATGATTATATAATACTTGATACAAATCCAAGCTTAGATTTTACTTTAACAAATGCTCTTGTATGCAGTAATTATATAATAATACCAATAACAGCGGAGAAATGGGCTGTTGAAAGCTTAGATTTGTTTACTTTTTTTATGAATAAATTATTATTAACATTACCAATGTACTTAATTAATACTAAATTTAAGAAAAACAACACACATAAAGAGCTTTTAAAAGTTTTAGAGAAAAATAATAATTTTTTGGGGACAATATCTGAGAGAGAAGATTTAAATAAAAGAATAGCAAAAAACGACAGATTTGATTTGACGAAGGATTACATAATAGAGTACCAAAACACGCTTAATGTGTTTTTAAGTAAATCGGGCTACGTACACTAAGTGTACTCAATTGTAAAGGAGGATCACATGGACATAGAGATAAATAAAAGAAATTTATCTGAAAGCATTAGAGAAGAAGAACAAGCACTTATTCATTATAATAAGCTTAAAGAAAAATTAAACATCAATTTTCAAAAAGAAATTTATTGTAAACTAGAAGCAATGAAGGTTTTAAAAGAAATTAAAGATAAGGAATATTATAAGCTTGATAACTATTTTACCTTTGATGATTTTGCAAAAGATTATAGACTTGCCAGAACTCAAACATATAAGTATCTTAAAATTGCAACAGCAATAGAAGAAGGGATAATTGAAGAAAAGTATGTGGTTAAAAACGGGATCAATGAAACAATTTGTTTGCTTAAAACAAAAGAAAGTCCCAGTTTAAGAAAATCCAACCAAAACCCAATAAAACCACTGAGATTTCAGCTCAAAAAGGAAGAATCTTATTCTTTTTATAAAAAAAATGCCAAGCTTACGAGCTTTCTTTTGGAAAAAATTTTTTTTGAGGAAAAAGATTTTTTATTGAAAATAATTGAAGAATTTGAAACTTCAAGAAATAAACGAAAATGAAATATTTATTTGCAAAACTTGAAAAGTTAGTGTATACTTTATAGGTACAGACTGACACGCAATGTGTCGCTCTTAATATAAGGACCTGTTACCTTAAAGGGTTTATTGGGGATTCTTCTAAAAGAAATTCCAATAAACCCTTTAATTTTTTGTTCAAATTCTTTATTTTTAAATAGTAATTTTAGAAAAATTTAGAAAAGTATTTACAAAACATATTTTTTTTTATACTATAATATTAGTAAAAAACTTATATTAGGGGTTAAGATGAAAAGGCCTAATAAGATTAAAAGGAAAGAATACTGCAAGTTTTTAATTAAAGCTTTTGCCATTAAAAATAATGGGTTTAGATGGCTTAAGCTTAATAATATTAAAGATTGTACTTAAACCAAATATTTTCTTATTAGGCTTTGAGATTCTAAATTGAGATTTATTCTTGCTACCAAGACCATTAAAACTTAAAAAAATAAAATATTGAGAATCCAATATTTTAAAAATTTTAATGCATGTCTTAATAAGAGATCTCAAATGTGTGTTCCTTATAAATAAAAATGGAGCAGGCATGTTTAATTATTTAAAAATTATATTTAAAAATTGTTTATTTTAAAATATATGAAAAACAAATTGTGAGTGTAATCACAATTTGTTTTAAACCTTTTATTCAAATGCGAGTAAAAGCAAAATTCTAAAATCTGCATTTTTGGCAACTTGATTAATAGATTTTAAGAAGTTTTATTTTAAATCATAAACATTTTTACAATTTAAAATTTTAGGGGAATTAAAAAATGTTTATTGAAAAAATATTACAAAGTAATGAAGAGCTTTTTAAAAATATTCAAAAGTCTGGATGTTATTTTTTATCTCTTCACTATTGGATATTTATTTTAACGGGTTTTGATTTTAAGGCAAAAGACATTAATTTAAATTATCAGCGGTTTTTGCAGTTAGGCTACATTAGAAATGATTGTTATATTTTAAATCCATGCAAAATTCTTGATTTTTATAAAATATTTTCTAATGTTAGGTATGAAAGTCCACTTTATTTGCCCGTAGAGGACAAAGAGTTTGAAATCACAGAGATTAAGTTGAAAGATCAAGCCTTTACTCATTTTATTGCAATGAATAAAAACAATGTACTTTAAGATAGTCTTGATTTAAGGTCTAAAGGAAAGAAATTCGAAATAATATCAAAAAGAATATTTAATTATTATATTTAATATTATTAATGTTTGCCAAATTACCTTAAATTAATAGGGCCAAACAACTTAAAAGTTTTGAGTTGTTTGGCCCATTGTTTTTTAGATATAAAAATAATGTTTATGTAGTAGTAGCGTTGGCTTTTCCCTGGAGGTTTTTGAGGGCCTCGTGTTGTTTTTTATTAACATTTTTCAATTTCTCTTCCATTGCTTGTGCAATAGCAAGTATCCCCTCAGCTGTAGTTGCAGGAGTTTTTTCAGCTTCCTGTGTAACTGTTCCTGTCATTTTTTGTATTCCAATCTCTTCTAGTGGTTTTGAGACATCAAGCATTAAGTCATACATTGCTGAGAATGCACCACTACTTCCACTATTTTTAAGTTTTTCTGCTTCCTCTTTTATTGCTTTTACAAATTTTTCTGCCACTTGAATAGCTTGTATTTTTGCTTTAAGTATGAATTCAGGCTTTTCTGATACCCTACTGCCTGTTTTTGTATTTGTAAAAGCCTCGAAATTTACGCCTTCTTTTTTAGCATTAGCTTTAATTTTATTTATTTCATCTTTAATTTCTTGAGCTGATGATTCTAATCTGATTTTAGTTTCTCCTGTTAAGCCACATGCTACTAACAGGCTAACAATTAAACTTAGTTTAAGTAAATTTTTAATATATTTAGTCATATAATATCCTCTTTTTTTTGAATTTAAATTTAAATAAAAGCGCTTAATAAACATTAAATTGCAAATATTAGGACGAGCTAAAATTTTATTTTTAGCCAATTCTAATTACAATATTTTTATATTTATTTCTTTTTTTTGCTTTTACTTATTTTTTTCTCCTCGTCGTCAAGTTTTTGTCTTTTCTTGACACCTTCTAGTTTATTTTCTATTTTCGCCTTAACCTCAACCAATCTTTCAGCTGTGTTTACAGGGTTAGATTTAGCTTCCTCTGAAATGGAACTTTTTATTCCTTTTATTCCAATCTCATCTAATGATCCTGTAACTTCAAGCATGAAATCAAACATAGCCAAGAATTGACTACTATTTCCATTTTTTTTAAGTATTAAAGCTTCTTTTTCTATTATCTTAAGGAACTTTTCTACTTCATTAATGGCTTGTACTTTTGCTTCTCTTAGGGCTGATCCCCCATTTGTCACTTTAGAACCAGTTGCGGTGCCTGTAAAAGCTTTAAAATTTACACCCTTTTTAGCGGCTTCTTCTTTTATTTGTAAAATTTTGTTTTTTACATTATCAGAAGACGATTCAAGCATTGCTTTTACTTCTCCTGTTAATCCAAAATTACAGGCTGCCAGCAGAGCAACAAACAAAGCTACAATTATTAAATTAAATTTTTTCATTTTTTTATTTTGCACCTCCATATTAGGAATATTTAATAATAAACCTAAATTTAGCCCATTTTATTGGAAATCAAATAAAACAAATTAGTTAATAAGGTTAATATGAATTTTAGATTTGAATTAGCTTTTAAAGCTTATTATTTTAAATTTTATTTTTATTGGGGGGCATAAATTTGTTTTATACAAATATAGTAATAATATTATTTGAAGTTACAATCTGGCTTTTGTAAGCTATCCTTAATTTTAAGATTCAATGCCAGTTTGCCCAAATAATGTAAATTGGTTATTTTGTAAATTAAATAAAAGATCTAAAAGAATTTAGGTCTTAAAAATAAAAGAGAAGCCACGCTCCCGCAATTTACTGGCTTCTCTTTTGACTGTTTTGACTATTTTGATTTAGGGAGAAGGGATAGCGGGACTGGAGGGCATAATAGTAGCTTTTAAGCCTTTAAAGAATTATCCTGTTTTTTAAGCTTTAGAGACTATTCTATTTTTTTCTTTAATTATTATGTCTAGTAAACTTTCATTAGATGTGTTGTTATCAGCAGCTTCTATTAGGTGTTTTAATGCTTTATTGTGTTTGGTAACAACGATTTTCCTGATTTTTGTTTCTTGCTTTTGGATAAATTTTCTGCTATCCATATTGCAAGATAAAATTGGTGCGGGCAATACAATATCTTTTTTAAACATTCCTTTCTTCTTTACCATTTATTTTTATTGATTTTATTATATATAAAAAATATATCTCTTTAATTTAATTATTACTAATAAAAAAGATTTAATTTTTCTTGAGTTTTTAAAAAAACTTAATTAAAATAAAATAATGATATTTAAAAATAGAAAAGAAGAATATATTTTTTTATTTAAAAAAGGTTTAAAAGATTTAGACATTGCTCAAATTTTAGGCGTTGGCGAATCTTTTGTAGTAAAAGCTCGAAACAAATATTTTAAATCTAATGATTCTGTTTGCAAAAAGAACTCTTTTTCTGGCGATTTAGCAGTAGAGAGTGTTTCTAGAGCATCTTTTAATGAGGATGATTTTAACAATTTAGTACTGCTTGCTACAAAAAAGGCTTGTGAGTTGGAAAATGCTAAAAATGATACTGAAAAATTATTTTACAAAATGTTTTGCTCTTTTATTGATTCTCATAATAGATATAAAAATCTTAGTTTAAAATCAATAAAAAAAGATGCATTAAGCTTAGATTTAAAAATTAGCAAGCTTCAAAGCGAGATTGAGAGCAATAAAAAAAAAGACCTTAAAACAGACAAAAACCTTGAAAAAGAGCTTGCTGCTAAGATTAAAAAGAGAGAAACTCTTGAAAAAGAGCTTATTAATATTTGTATAAGAGAGGATTACAATACTCTTGTTAAGCTTAAATCTATTTTAAGCAGTAAGAATTTAAAATTGGAGTAAAATTTGAAATTTTTAAAATCTTCGACCTTTCTCAGTCTTCAGAAAAAATTTAAAAATAAGTTTAATATTAATATTTTAGATTATATTAAGCCAAAAACAACAAATATTTGTTTTAAAGATTTTGAAAACAAATATTTAACCGCCAAGCAAAAAGAGGTGCTTTTTGACATAGAAAGCCACGATTATTCAAAAGTAATATTTAGTGGTGGAATTGCAAGTGGCAAGACGTTTTTAGCCTCATATCTGCTTATTAAAAAGCTAATTGAAAACAAATCTTTTTATGAAAAAGATACCAATAATTTTATTATAGGCAATTCTATTGGTTTGTTAATGACAAATACCATTAAGCAAATAGAAAAGATTTGTGGTTTTTTAGGAATTGATTATCAGAAAAAGAAAAGCGGCGAATCTTTTTGTAAAATAGCGGGGCTTGAGCTTAATATTTACGGGGGTAAAAACAGAGATTCTTTTTCTAAGATTCGAGGAGGCAATAGTGCAATAATTTATGTAAACGAAGCAACAGTAATTCATAAAGAAACTTTACTTGAGGTAATCAAAAGGCTTAGAAAGGGCAAAGCAATTATTATTTTTGATACAAATCCCGAAAGTCCGACTCATTTTTTTAAAACAGACTTTATTGAAAATAAAGATGTTTTTAAAACATATAATTTTACAACTTATGATAACCCTTTAAATTCAGCAGATTTCATTGAAACTCAGAAAAAACTTTATAAGCATTTACCCGCCTATAAGGCTCGTGTGCTTTATGGGGAGTGGATTTTAAATGAATCTACATTATTTAATGAAATGATTTTCAATCAAGATTATGAATTTAAAAGTCCAATAATGTACATTGATCCTGCATTCTCAGTAGGCGGAGACAATACGGCTATTTGTGTTTTAGAGCGTGCTTTTGAGAAGTTTTATGCATATATTTATCAGGATCAAAAGCCAGTAAGTGACAGCTTAATGCTTGGATCTATTCAGGTTTTAATAGAAAATTTCAATGTAAATACTGTTTACATTGAGGAGAGAGACAGTATCAAGGGAGATGGAATTTTAACTAAAACAATTCTTTTCTTAAGAAATAAGAGTATTAATTATTTTAAAGTTGCGCCAATAAAACCCTTGAGCAATAAATTTAAAAGAATATGTTCGCTTATTCCTTTGTTTAGCAGCCGCAAAATAGAATTTTTAAAAATAATAAGTAAAAATGTAGTAAATGATATTTACAGCTACAAAGGAGACGGTAAAACAAAAGATGATGCACTTGATTCTCTTGCGAATGCTTATCTTCTTTTAACGTTAAATTATAAAGAAAAATTATTTCATTTCGGCAAGTTTAAATATTTATAATTTGATCTAAATTTTTAGTTAGTGATTTAAATTTGTGATTAATAACTATTTTATTTTTTACCTCCTTTGATAATTTTATTTAAAATTTGATTTGCCTTCACCCAAGGCACAGGTAAATAAAATTAAAGTAATTAAAATATTATTTTAAAAAATACAATTTTTTATAAAAAATGTAAGACAAAGATTCAATCTTTTAAAAGTTTTTAAAAATTAATTTTCAATTTAATTGTTTGGGAAATATCATTAATATGATTTATAATTGAGTTTCTATAAATTTTTATTTTAAAGGAGTTGCTATGAGATGCAGATTTTTTTATATTTATTTATCTCCAGCTTTAATTTTTATGTTTAACTGTAGTGTCCTTTCAGGAGCCAAAGGCGCAGAAGAATCAAGTTTGACAGACGAACAAAGGTTAGAGATTGTAAATAATATTAAAAGCCACCTTGGTGGTGACTCTGAAAAAATAGCTAGAGTTGATAAATATTTTGAGCAATTTAACGATTCTAAAAGAGATGTTGTTTTGAAAGTATTTTCAATTGGCTTTAAATATATAAACGATAAAGAATCAGAACCCACAGACTCAGTAAATAGAAGTGCTAATTTAGCTGCTTTAAAAAGTGATTTTGAATCTAAGCTAAAAAAGCTTAATTACACACAACAGGATTTTGAAAAATTAGCAGAGGAATTTGGTAAGTTTATTGACCCTTCTGCCTAGTGAAATATGTAATTTAAGAAAATTCAAACGGGTTTATTGTAAAAATGCATTATTTAATGATTTTTATAATTTAAAAAAACCCACCAGGCTTTTTATCTATTCAAATGTATTTCAAGGAGAGGGAAATATGAGGACGGCCTTTTTTCTTTTTTTTTTAACATGGCTTTTGGGCTGTAGTTCTTTTAATAAGCCTCACAATAAGGATTTATTATCTAAGAATAAAGAGAGAGCCTCTAATTATAACAGAGAATATTACCAGAAGAACAGGGAAAAACTTAAATTAAGAGCCAGAGAACGGTACCGTAGAAATAAGAAGAACTAAATTAAATAGAGAGAATTAAACTTATTAAAAATTTTAAAGTACTTTTAATATTAAGTAATATGTTTAAATTGATTGGCGGCTTTATGTAAAAGATGTGTGTTTTTAGCTATTTGAAAGATTTTGTTATTTTAAAATAAATTTAATTTTAATTAGGAGAATATACGCGAAGAGATATATTTATATTTATGTATTGGGAATAGTAGTGGTTCCTTGCTATTTAAATGATTTTTCAATTATGAAGAAAAGCACTCTTAATAAATATGATTTAAATTTTACTGAACTTTCTTTTACCGAAAGAGAAAGTTCAATTTTAAAAATTCAAAGAAAATTTAAAAGCCTTACTGATAAAATAAGTTCTAGAATCTCTAATTATAGTGAGATTAAGGTTAGCAATTTTTTTAGCGAATCTAGTGAACAAAAAATTAATCTTTTAAATAAAATATTAGAAATTTTAAAAATACAACATGGATTAATGGAAAAAAGTAGCAACAGCTTAAGTAAACTTAACATGTTAAGTGGAGGCAATCATGCTGTTCTTGATCCACAACCAGAATTGCGACTTTTAAATCAAAAATATTCAGATATAGATGAAAAATTAAGAGAAATATCTAACTTTATTCTTAGTAATAACATTGACTTTGATAAGGCTTTAAAGGATTTAAGTTCTTTAAAAGAGAGCTCTTTAGCATTAATGCAAAAATAAATTTCAATTTATTATTTCTTATGCACATTTTATATATAAAATAAATTATTCTTTTACTCTAAGCAATGCTTTTTAGAATGGAGTAATGAAAACTGTTTTTTCTAAAAAAAGTTTTTTCTAAATAGAGCCATTAATTTTCGACTCTATTTAGAAAAAAAATCATTTATTCTTCCAAAGGTTTGATTTCTGATAGGGCAAATCTTTCTGAAGCATTTGTGTTCCACCCTGTCCATTTATCATTTTTGAAAAGATAGTTCCCTGCAACGCTGTAGATTGGAATTATTGGATGATCATTTTCAATAATTATTTCTTCAATCTTTTTAAATAGTTCTAATCTGATTTTTTCGTCAACTTCAATCTCAGATTTATTTAATAGTTCGTCAACCTCAGGATTTGAATATCCGTAAGCTGAAAGATGTGAGTTTTTAGTTTCAAATATATTAAAGAATGTCATGGGATCTAAATAATCTCCTTGCCAGGATCTTACTGAGATCTCATACTGTCCTTTTAGAATATTTGATATGTGGCTACCTCGTGTTTCAGTCTCGACTTCTACATTAATATTTAAAACTTTTTTCCATTGGCTTTGAATAAAATTGGCAACTTCCTTTCCAAGTTCATTTTTATCATATTTTATTGTAATAGTTGGAAATTTTTTCCCATCAGGATATCCAGCTTCGGCTAAAAGTTTTTCTGCCTTTCGTGGGTTATATGGTTTTAATTTTTTTCCATAATTATAATTATTAATATTAGGGCTTACCTTTCTTGTTGCTTTAAAGTTGTTATCAAGCACTCTGTAGGCCAATGTTTCTCTGTCAACCGCTAGAGATAATGCTTCTCTTACTTTTGGGTTGTCAAGGGGTTTAACATTTAGGTTTAATGAAAGAAAACCAATTTGGTTAATGTCAGATGAATAAAAATCTTCTCTTAAAATAAGCTCATTAATAAGATTTAACGGAATGTTGTTAAAAATAGCATCTATTTCGTTGTGTTCATACATGCTGTAAATTCTTCGGGCATCGTTTATAGTAACAAATGTAAGCTCATTAATATCAACATTTTTAGCATCATAAAATTTTTTATTTTTTTCAAGAGAAATTTCTTCGTTTAATATTCTTCTTTTTAGTTTGAAAGGCCCGCTTGTAACCATGTTTTCTGGGTTTGTCCATTTATTTCCAAACTTTTTAACAACGTGAGTAGGAATAGGTATAAATATTGGATGTGTAATCATATCAAGGAAATATGCTGTTGGTTGTTCAAGAGTTATTTCCAGGGTTTTTTCATCAATCACCTTTATTCCAACTTCATCTGAATTTAATTTTGTTATGTGAAATTCTTTTGCATTTTTTATTTTTGATGTTAAAAGGTTAATATGTGGGAGATTCTCCTCAGCTTCTAAGGCCATTATGTATGAGCCTCTAATAGTGTCTGCTGTTATTTTAACGCCGTCACTCCAATAAATGTCGTCTCTTAAGTGGAATGTATAGGAGGTGTTGTCTTGAGAAATTTCCCAATTTTTTGCAAGTCCTGGCCTATAACCACCTGTTTTTGGATCCCCCCTTAAAAGCCCTATAAATAGCTCGTTTATAATTAAGTTACCCGCTTGATCGCTGCAAAACTGTGGATCAAGTGATGTTGGTTCGTTTCCAATTCCAACTCCAAAGACAAGATCCTCTTTTGTTTTAGAAATTGTGCATGAGCTTGCAGCTGTAATGAGTAGTGTTAAAAGTAATATTTTTTTTCTTATCATATGCTTTTTTTCCTTTTGCATGAATAATTTATTTTATAGCAAATTATATTGCAAAATATTTTTTTAAAATATTCTTGATTGAAAGGAAGAAAGATAAAAAATACACATTTAAAAGATTTGCTTTAGAGTTAGAGTATTAAAAATTTAAACAAAAAAATAAAAACAGTCTAAATGTTAAAACCAAAAAGGTTGATATTATATTAATTTACTAATGTTTATTATTGGTTTTAAAACTACAAATAGGGCCTTAAGGCCCTATTTGTAGTTTTAAAGAAGTTTTCAATGAATTGTTGATTTATAACAATAAACAAATATATATCTCTCTTTGTTTTTTCCCAAATAAAATTTTAATCTTTATTTGGGCTTGGGAGTTTTTGATAAAATAAAATTAAATTTTATTTTTAATACCTTTGAGAATTTTAGGAACTGAACTATAATGGCGGCATATCTTATGGGAGGTTTTAATGAAAAGAATAAGTATTTTATCAATACTATTATTATTATTTTTTTCTTGTAAACAGTATGGTGATGTTAAATCGTTAACAGAAGTTGCTACTGATCTTAAGGATGACAATTCTCTTGCTTCTGGGGGTGTAGGGCCTAAAGATCAAATTACCAAAAAAGGACCTGCTTTAACATCAGAGGAGTCTGAAAAACTAGAGGCTTTAAAAACCTTTTTGCAAGACGCAATAGGCGTTAATGGTAGAGACAAAGATTTAAAAGCTGAGTATGAGAAATCCTATAAAGAATTTTTTGATTGGCTTTCTAAGGATGTTAACAGACAGAAAGAGTTTGTAAGTTCTTTTAACAAAATTTGTGACATTGTTGCTAAAGCAGTGGATGCAAGCAAACAAAGAACTCGTGATGATCAGCGATCTTTAGGGTTTAATGAATATGTTTGTTACAAAATTAAAAAGAGTACAGGTGAATCTTTAAGTTTATTTTTCCAAAAAGTAGCTGATGCATTTGGCACTGAAGAGTATAAACGCAAAGATGACGCGAATAGCCAAAAACCTGAGAAATGCAATGAAGAAATTTTTAAGGTAATTAAAAGGGTGTTTACTGAAAGCGAGAATAATAAAGAATTGGCAGATTTAAAATATTATGGTAATATCTAGTATTTGAGATATTATTTATTATAGAGGCAGGTTCTAGTTAGAACTTGTCTTTTTTGTTTTTTAGACATCTTTTAAAGTACTTAACAATAATATATCTTGATTGGGTTATGTGTGATAAGAACAACTTAAATGGCAATTTTCAAGATTTTAAATTTAATAATGTTGAATTTGCCAAAGAATTGTCAACTCAAGTTATTGAGGCTTCCTTAACAATAGAGAATAATTTAAATAAAATTTTAAAAACAAAAAATCTGAATAATGCTTACCTAAAGGCCCAGAAATCAAAATTGAGACTTATTTCCACGATTGAGCTAGCTAAAAAACTAAACAACCATCTACTCTTAGAATTTGATAAAATTCCTTTTGATTTTGATATTCCCATAACATTTAGCATTGTTGACAAGATTTTAAAAGTATTTTATTGGACAATAGTCAATTTTGATTCTCATACAGTAAATGAACTTGAATTAAGAGGGATAAAAGAGATGGATTTTTTATATGAAGAGGAAGAAGGAATGAGGTCAGTAGAAGAAGAGATTAGTTGCATTAAAAATTCTAAGGAAAGAGAATCTCTTTACGAGCTGCTTTTGGTTATTAAATCTACATTTCAAGCAGACAGGGCCTTAATAAAAGCAATCAGAGCATCTCTTTTAGCGACATCTTTTATTGCTCAACGGGGAATAGAAGGCAAACAGATTTTATTTTTTTATATTTAGTTTACATTAATTTAATTTTTAAGTGTGTTTAAATATTAAAAAGGTAGAGAAACGGCTCTCTACCTTTTTAATATTTATTGGGATTGGATAAAGTATTAATTTAATATTCTTTTTAATGCCATTTTATAATGCTTATCTTTCAATAATGCTTAACAGTAAGTAGAATATTTTGTAAATTTTACTTATATTCTTAAGTTAATATTAGCATAAATCTTTTAAAACGTATTGGGTTTTTATAAAATTTTAAATGAATTTTGATATTTAAATTTTACATACAAATATTATTTGATAATAGATATTAAATAATAACGGTTTGCATAAAAAATCGTTTTTGATATAATAATATATAATGATATTTAAAAAAATGATTAATGAATTTAAAATGGAAATACAAAATAAAGAATCCCAAATTAGTCCTGTTGATGTTTACCGGTATTCAATTTTTTTTAGGAATTACATAGAAAGCACAGCAGAAGATGCGCTTAAGAATGGAATTAATTTAAGCTTGCTTGAAACTTCTACTTTAAAAGAAAGCAGAGAGTTTCTTTTGGGTTTAAAGGTTGAATTAAAAGAAGCTCTTCTTGAAGCAATGGTAAGCTATAGATTTAATAGAGCAGGCGATATTTTAGTAAAACCCAAAGGTGAGGATGAAGATTTAAGTAAAAAGGTTAACAGCGAATTACCTACAGGTTTTAAATATTTAGATTTTCAAAAAATTATCAACAAAAGAGAATCTGATTACATAGAATACCTTTCAAGTTTAAAAGACTTAGATGGTGTTAACCAAAAGGCAAGGGTTATAAAAATAGATAAAAGTAGAGTAATAATTTATGAAAATTATGATTATGTTTTAGGATCATACGAGCCTGCTTATACACAAAGTTTGCTTCTTAATATTTGTCTTTTAGAACAAATTTATTTAGAGATGGAAAAAAGAATAAGAAATTATAATTTTTTGTTTTACAAAGACGAACATTTAGTGGGACTTATTGAATCTTTAGAACTTGCAAAAGAAGAAATTAGTGTTTTGGTAAACAATAATAAAGGCAAAATATTTTCTAGCTTTTTTAAAGGTCAAGAGCCAAACAAAAGTTTCTCAGCATTAAGTAGCGCTTCTTGCAAGCTTAGCAGAGAGCTTAGCAAGATTAAAAGCACCCTAAACAATGATGGAATTTTTTATACAGCATCGGAGAATGCAAGCCTAGAAGTAATAAAATATGACTTAGAGTTTTTAAAAGACGCATTTGATCTGATTAAAGCAAAAATTGGCGCTGATACTAAGGAGCCTCTTACTAGAAGTTTTAATGAGCAGGTCAAAGGACTTGGTAGCAGTGGCGAGGGAGACAAAAGTAATTATTACGACTATTTAAAAGGTGTACAAGAATCTGTTGCCAATGCTTGCAATATTAAGCTTAACAAATATTACAGATTAAATATGAAGTTTAATGATCTTGAAGTCTTAAGTTATGAGCAGAGACTTGAGAGAGACAATTTACTTCTTGATGTTTATTCTAAATATTTAGAGTTAATGAAAAATGAAAACTTAAGTCACAAGGCAAAAGAAAATTTGAAAGAACAATTAAGTTTAGTTATTTAAAAGGAGTAATTATGGAAAGAATGGCGGCAAGCGTAGATTACAAAACTAAAAACGACCAAGAAGATTCAAAAAAGTTAAACTTAAATAATGAAGTTTTAAATAATTCTTTAATTAAGGAGTTTTTAGAATATCAAAATCTTAAAAATGCCAATAATAATTCATTAAGTTTTTCCAACAATGATCTAAGAGAATCTGTTGAAATAAACAAACTTGCAAATGATAATTTAAGCTTTGAGTATAATACAGAAAATCTTTTAGCAAAAGGGTATTCTTTTAAAGATGTTGTAAAAGGCCAAGCCGAAGAGCTTATTAGAAAGTATGTAAAAGCAACTCAAATCTTAGCAATAGCTGGAACTAATAATCTTGATGAGATTGATTCATCTTCTCGTGCAATACTAATAAGGGTTGCAAAGACCAATATTGATCAGAATAAGAATGCTGAAAATTCATACAAAACAATAAATTTTGAAAGAATAAAAGCAAATCAAGGAAATAATTTAAGAAACAAAAATGTTTTTTTCAGCACATATCATGATTTAAGAAAAGCAATGCTTAACGAATGGGAAGAGATTAAGCGAGAATTTTATTGTAATAAAAAAGCACTAGCTTAAGTTTTTGTAATTTAAGCTTTTAATAAAAAAATAATTTAAAAAAGGAGATATTTATTAATGAGTAATTCAATTGATTTCAAAAAAGAAATAGAAAAACTAAAAGCATCAAAAGTAGAACTTGAGAGTCAGCTTGAAAGTTTAAAAAAAAATCAAGCTCAAAAAATTGTTTTAGACAAATTACAAAGTGTTAATGCTAACAGTTACCCTGTGTTTGAGAGTAATTGCAAATTTCAAGATGAGGGATTTTATTTTGCTCAAAAAGGTGTACTTAAAAGTTCTTCTGCTGATAAGTTTGAAAATTATCAAGCTCAAGATTTTTGCTACAAATGTGGGGTTAAGCTTATTGTTAATGGCTCACAGTTGCAAATAGCAAAAGGCGGCGGCAGTGATCTTTATGGGGTTTGCGTAGACTTTGATGATTTTTCAAGAACCGGCACGGTTGTTCCAATGAGTTGTAGTTTTGAATGTGTTTTGATTGCTAAAGGCAAAACAATTAAAGCAGAAGATAAATTAATAATAAACAGTGAAGGGTTTTTAGAAAAAGCTAGTAAAGATGCAGTAGTTGTTCATGCTTTAGCATTAGGATCTGCTGAAGAATTTAAAGACAGAAGAGATGTTTACGGTGTAAAAGTTCTTTTTTTGGTCAAGCAAATAAAAGATGCAATTTAAAATAGGAGAATTAAAATGGATGAGAATATATTAAATAACGATGAGTATTTAAGCACAGTAAGGGATGTTTTAGTGAAAGAGTGTCCAATTCCAGAATATTATCATTTTTTAGATTCACAGCAAATAGAGAGTAGTAATATTTCTCTTGGAAGCGACAGAATTATCAAGTGGTATTCTAATTTAACAGACATGCCCACACTAAAGGTTAATGATTTTAACACAGTCTCAACAATAAAGTTTCAAAGACAAATAGTAAAAATTAATTATTTGCCTTTTCAGTATGCATTTAAATACTATGCGCCAGATGGGAAAGTTAGTGTAGAGGCAAATACAAATATTAATGTGAAAGAAGGACTTCTAGGCGCAATAATTGAGATACAAAAGTTAATGAGTGCTCATTATTTAAAGGGCGGGCTTGCGTTTTCAAAAGGGAATAAAAGAACTCTTCTTGTTGATGAGTTTAACAATGAAACTATGTATGGGCTTTTGAATCTTCCAAACCAAATAGACAAAACAGTTAAACAGACAAACATATTAG
This sequence comes from Borreliella garinii, assembly GCF_001922545.1. Classification (NCBI taxonomy): domain Bacteria; kingdom Pseudomonadati; phylum Spirochaetota; class Spirochaetia; order Spirochaetales; family Borreliaceae; genus Borreliella; species Borreliella garinii. The sequence goes on from NZ_CP018745.1 coordinate 31,133, forward strand.
ATCAAATAAAATCAATAAATGATGATCTTGGAAAGATTAATTTAGAAGATGAAAGAAAAGTGCCTTTTAAAATACTTACAACTAGCAAAATCAAAGGCCGTTTACTCGAGAGACTCCCAAACAATAATTATTCATACAAAGACATGCTTTTTGATTTTATAAGTGCAATAAATAATGATGCAAATATTGAGCTTGAGACCACAAATTTATTAGACGATGAAATTTTAATATATCCAAGAAGCAGCAAACTACTACTTTTAAAAGACGGTCATCAGCCGATATTAAATTCATACACAGAAGTTTCAAGTAGTAATTTTAGAACAAGTTTTCTTGATTTTTCTATTGGAACAATTTTGGCAACAAAAAATTCAATTCTTAGAATAAGATTGAGCTAAAAAATGAATAAAGGCAAAATAAACACTAATCAGGCTTACCAAGAAAAGCTGAAAACTTTAGATGGTGAAAATCTAGAACCAGCTTTAAAGGCAGTATATGAGCAAATACTTGAACTTTTAATGCTTGACTTTAAAGATCTGAGCACTAAAGAATTTTCTTTATATTTAAATTTACTTGAAAATATTTTAATTCTTAAGAGAATAAGAATTAAAAGTTTAAATGATTCTACAATGTTTGTTCTAATTTATTATTTTGTTGGTTGTGAGTTAAAAAAGCGAAATAGATTAAAAGGTTTTAATTTTAATTACATCAAGTCTGAAAAATTTAAAGAGATATCATTAGAATATTTTCCTGCAACTCTTGGCAGTAGTAGCGGTTGTGGGGGTGATTTTTGTAAATATTTAGACAGTTTAATAGAAGAGTTAAAAATAAAAGATTCTTTAATAGGGGTAGCTAAATGAAATCTTTAGAAATGATTAATGTCAGTTTAAGTAATATTATAAACACATATTCACAAGATCTTTTTTTCTGTAAATTTAGAACAATCAAAGATCCAATTAATGCATCTTATGAAACTAGATTTAAAAGTTCTGATGCTGTTGCTTTTAAGGGAATATTTTTATTAATAAGTCCAGAAGAAGTAGTTGAGATTGAAGGTGTAAATATTTTTGATAAAAATAGTTATGCCAAGGTGTATACTCTTTGTAGTTTTAAATTTGAGTACGGAGATTTGGTTAGAGTCAGCGATGATTTTTATTCGATTTTAGGGATTGAAAAGAGCTACAAAGAAGGTCTTAATTACAGCACATTAGTTTTAAGGAGTTCTTGTTGAGTTTTAAAATTAGATTTAAAGACATTGACTTTTTAAATAAAGAAAATAAAGTTAATATCAAATCGGAAGAACTAGAAAAAGAGATGCCTTTAAAGCTGGCAAAGGCTTTTTACGAAGAATTTTATTCTAATATTTTTTCAAACAAAGGAATAAAAACAGCTTTCAGGAAATCTATTAAAAAGGGACTTGTTGAAATAAAAGATCAGTTTAGAGTTTTTTCTAAAAATTATTTACTTAAAAGGCAAATAGACCTTAATAGCAAAAGAGCTTTTAATGCCAAAGAATTTAAAATTTTGATTAACAACATTGAAAAACTTAATCTTTCAAAAAGTAAAAGAAAAGGACAGTCATGATTGTAGGACTAAATGAATCTGTACAGTTTTTAATAAAAATACTTACAAAATTTAAACAGTATTTAGAGCTTAAAGAAATAGAATTAGAAATTGTAAATACCTATAATCACCCTTATTTGGAGAAGTTTTCTACAAATGTCAGTAATTTAATTGTATTAAAAAGCGAGTCTTTCGAAGGGCTTACTCCCAGAAATCTAGGGAGTAGAAATTTGTTTAAAACATCTAATGAGTTTAGATTAAGGTTTTCGCTTTATTTTTTAAGTTTTACCTTTTTAAAGACTTACAAAGATTCTTATGAGACTGTTTGCAAAGTGTATGAACATTTTTTGGAATTTTTACATGAGAATAGATTTCGGTTTGAGTTTAGAAAAGAGTTTGGGTGCGATTCTTATTTGCTTTTAACTTATTATATTTACTCGATTAGTAATTTAAATAATGATGGTCTACTTGGTGTTTCTAATAGAAGAAGCAATATGTGTTTTAGTTTTAATCAGATTTTTGTTGCAAACATACAAGCTTTAGAACAAGAAAGATAAATTTAGAACAAGAAAGATAAATATTTAAAAAACAAATTTAGAAAAGGAGAATAAATGCCAAAAGATACAATAAGCGTTAGTTTGATGCAAAACAGACTAGTTGCCAATAAAATTAATTATTACAATTCGCTTTTAATCTACAAAAGCAATATTTTAGCAAGTAAACATTTAGCATTAAGTGTTACAAATTTTGAAGAGCTTCTTAAGAAACTTGAGATACAAAAGGGTAAAGAGACTGATTCTTCTAATAAGAAAATAGCAGAGGAGCAGTTAAGTGCTTTACAAAAATCAGTGGGTGATTTTTTTGGACAAGACGGACTTAAGTCTGTTGATTTTTATGTTTACAATCAGATTAAAGAGATTAAGGATTTCTTAAAATCTAATTTGCATCCGTTTGTGGTTTTTGTAAATGAATCAGGAGATGCTCTTAGCAGTGATTTTGAAGCTATTAGGAAAGCTCTTAATTTTATTGTAATTTCTACTAAAGAGAATAGTTTGCCAAATTTTTTAAAAGGCAAAGACAAGAGCGAGTTTAAAAACATTATTGCTATTTACAGCGGCAATGAAAATTTACATCTTAAGTTTGCAGCAATGTATTTGCATCAGGCAAGCATTTTTCATGCTGTTAATCCTTATGGGATGATTTTAAATTCTACTCCTATTTATGATGATTCTCTAATTGATTCTCTAAGAAAAGCCAATATTAATTTTTATTCTCTTTTAAATGAAACTGGTAATGACGGCATTTTAGCTTTTAAAGAAGGTGTCACTCTTTCTGGGGATCTGATTGATGAGGCTTTTACGCTTTATTATATTAAAAATGAAGCAATCAAAGAGCTTATTAGGATCTGGAATAAAAATAGTAGAGCTAACAGCAAACTTAGTTCTTTAAATTTGGACGGTAATTTGCCAAACGAATATACAGCGGGGCTTGAATGCTTTTTTCATAAACTTAAAGAGAGAGGACTTATTGTCTTTTACAAAGAGATTAGGCTTAAAATCAATTCTTCTGAAGGCTTAAGTTTAAGTTTAGAAGTTGCGCTTAAGTATAATGACAGCTTAAATAGTGTTAATTTAATAATCACCGCACAAGAGATAAATGAATATTTAAGGAGAGCATCATAATGAAGGAATATTATTCATTAGATTTAATATTTTTTAGCTTTAATGACAATTTAATAGACAGAGGTACTCTTGAGTACAGCACAGAGCCTAATGTAATGGCTAAAGCAAGCACAGAAGACAGAAATTTTCCAATTCCAAGCTTTAGAGATCCAAGAACGGTTGTTCATATTTTTGATTTAGAGATAAGCAAAGGATCTCTTGATTACAAGCTTTTAACAAGGCTAAGCAATGAGCAATTTTACGGCAATTTACCAAAAGCTAAAAAATTAAAAAGATTAGTATTTAACGATCAAATGGGATTAAAGATTATTTCAAACAGTGCATTTTTTGCAGAAATTCCAACTAGAAAGTATTCATCTGATAATGATACGGTTAAGTTTACAATTCATGCAATAAATTGTGATGTTGAGAAAGCAAGTTGAGTTAACAATTAAAATATTTTAATTTAAGGATAAGAATTTAAAATGAGATACAAGTTAAAAATATTAACTAGAGCCAAAACACATGAATACGTTTTAAAAGATATTCCAATGTACGATTGGGACAATGTTTTAGGATTTGATGTTGAGCGAGATGAACTGATTAATAAGCTTAATGATCTTAAAACATTAAAAGAAATAACTAAATTAATGATCTCAAGAGGATTTTTAGATGAATTTTATGAAATTCTAAATAAAGAGAGAAGATATTCTGAGCTTTATAAATATGCTCTGCCTACAATTCTTTTTTCAGTTCAGTATTCACTTTTCCAAACAATAGAAGGGTTTAAAAAGCCTGGTTTGGTTTATATTGAAAGTTTTCAAGACAGAAACGGCGATTATATTAAGTATGACTACATTGATGAAAGGTGGAGTTATGATTTTTTAATTACAAGTAGCAAGTCTTTAGGCTTAAATCAAGAAGATTCTTTAGAAGTTGATCTTGAACCTTTATTAAAAGAAGGCGTTAATGAATAAGTCAGAGATTGCAACTAATTATTTTAAATACATAGACTATTTAACAAGAGACGCCAATAAGTATTATTTCCCTATTGTAATGGGCATTTGTACATATAGAGATGTTAAAAAAATGAGCTACAAGGAGCTTTTAGAGGTTAACCGACTAGCTAATTTAAAGCTTAACAAGGAAATGTACGAACGGTTTTTGTCCTGTAGTGGAGCGCTTTAAAGGTTTTTATGTACGAAGAAAACAATAATGAAGATAAATTCACAATTACATTAGAAGGTATTCTTGACAGAAATGCTACTAAGAGCAATTTAAAAAAAGAGCTTTTAAGTTTTAAAAAGGAAAATTTTTTTAATCAGACTGGTTTAAGTCCAAAAAGTAGTAAAGATTTTTTATCTTTAAGTTTTGAAAGACTAAAAAGCCTTGAAAGGCTTCAAAACGACAATCTACAAAAATCAGTAAGTTTTAAATCAAATGCCTTTAAAAGCAGCCCTTTTAAGGATTTTTTTAACCTGGACTCTTGGAAAAATAGTCTAGAGAGTGTTTTAAAAGACTTAGATTCTTCAGACAAAAGCGGTTTAGCTTTTAAGCATTCGGCAGCTAAGAACAATATTGGTTCTTCTTTTAGGCCAAAGGTAGACAAATTAGATTTAAATCCTAAAGGGCAATATTCATATTTTAAAACTGAAAATATAAAAAATGCTTTTAAGCAAAATTTCATTAGTAATTCTAATAAAGATCAAACCAATAAAACATTTAAAGATTTTGGGCTAAATTCCAATTTTGACAAGATTGAGCTTAACTTTTCAAAAGATGATTTGCAAGAACCAGTATGGTTTGGAAACGAAAATAATCAAATTCTTTGTGAAGATTTAATGTCTTTTAGAAAACTTTTTAAAGGCTCAAGCCTGGTTGATTTTTTAAATATAAAAAATGGTTTTAACGATTTTAAATTACCTTTAAAGGAATTTCAAAATTTAAAAGACAAAAAGATTTTAGAGCTAAGTCTTGAAAATTTTATTTTAAAAGATAGTGAAAGAGAAAGTGTAAATAAAATGCTAAAAGGGCAGAGATCTTTTGAAACAGAGTTTGAGAGAAATGATTTTTTAAGGAAACTTTATGTTCTTAAAAGTTCACAAAATTCAAATTCAAATGATTTTTCTTTTATGGTTGAGCTTGCTCAGAAATTGAAAAATGACGGTTATGTAAAAAATGATTCAAAAGCTATTAGCCTAATAAGTGATTTTCTTAATGGCGAGAATAATTTAGAAAAAGTTTTAAGCAGAAGCCCAACAGTTTCTTTAAATAATCAGTTAAAAGGTGAGCCTGATGTTTTAAATAGCAATAAAATAATAAACAGTGTTTCTCAACCAAGAGTAGATCCACTCTTAGAAAAAACTTTAGAACTTTTGGAATGGGCTAAAAGTTACGATTTTACTAACAGTGTATTAGATCCTTTAAGGAATACTTTTTCAAACCTTGGTAATATTTTGGGACAGGCATTTGAAAGCTTGCCTTTGGTTGAGTACATGACAAATGTGCTAAGAGACGGTGGTGGATTTAATTCAGGAGGAATTGATGATGATTCTGGAATGCCTTAGTAAATTAAAAGGGGTTTAAGGTGATTAAAAATCAAACTACTAGGTTAATAGAAGATGTTGTAAATCAAATTTCAAGTTTAGCAAGCATTTCTAATTTTGTTTTACTTTTTCCAAGGCTTGATTTTAAAGGACTTGGGTACATTCCCCAACTGTTTTTTATTTTTATAAAGCATGATCTAATAGAAGAAAATCTCTCAAGCATAAGCTCAGACCGTGCGGTAATTGATTTTATAAATACAAAAAGTGAATATGTAAACTTTAACATTACTCCAAGGCCCGAGATTGTAATAATTAATAAAGGGATTTTGTCATCTATTTATGACAAAACTTTAATAAGAGCGCTAAAAGAAACTCCTTTTATGAACAGTGTTTTAGAATTTAATAGTAATTTTATAAAAATGCAATTTAGACAAAGGTTTAACCTAGGTATTTATTATAGCATGTACAGTCCTTCAGTAGGATTTCACGAGGTGGTAAGTATTAATTTATTAAAGCTTAAAGACACAGTTTATTTAGAAGAAGTAGAAGTTAGTTTGCAAGTAAAAATTTGTAAAATGTTTAATATTTCAACCTATAAAGGTTAAAATATTAATTAACAAAGCTTAGTACTGGGAGAATATTAATGAGGCAATTTAAGCTTATTTTGATATATTTTTTATTTATTGTTTCAACAATATATGCAAGCGTAGTAAGGCCATTTGATTTTGCAAAATGGAATTTTAAAAAAGACATAGATTTGGCTTATGTATTAATGCATGATGTTGATAATGGGATTTTAATCAAATCTCAAGATAAAGCTGGCAATATTAAAAGTCAGGAAATACTTGCTAAACTTAATAAGTTAAAGGCTTATTCTTACAGTTTGCAGAAAATAATAAAAAATAGACTTGCTAGGAGTAGATTTCAAAAAGAGGTGGAATTACCACTACTTAAGATCTTTAGAAAATATAAATATTTAACAAGAAATTATAAAAATAAAAAGTTTATTGAAAATCCGGAATATACAAAACTTATTTTAGAGAAAAATATTAAAAAAGCTGTTTTTCTAGAAAACTATTTTCGATCTAGGATTAAGAATGTAAAATCCCGTAAAGAGATTGAAAAAAGAATAAATGCTGATCAGAGTAGTTTCAAGCCCCCAAAGGATAAAACTAGAAGCTCTCTTAAATCTAAGTTTTCAAGCTCTAAAAATTCAAAAAGCCCACAGGGTTTAAAAAAATGTAACAAAAGACGAATACTTAAAAAGTATGGTCTTAACCGGGCAGATGGTGAGCTTTTAGATGATTTGGAAAATGAAGATCTTGAAGATTTGGAAAATGAAGATCTTGAAGATTTGGAAAATGAAGATCTTGATGAGTCCTACAGTGAGGACTACAGTTTTACCGAAGATACTCAAGATGAAGATGAGTTTTGATCTTAAACAGAATCTAGCTAAAAATTTTTTAAATTTGAATATTTTTATTTAATAAAGCTTTAAAAGCTAAAATAATTTTTATTTAGGGGAATATTAATGAGACAATTAATTTTAATATCTTTTTTTGTTTTGAGCTTTAATTTGTATTCTTACGATCTTAAAGATGATGAAGAGATTGAAGTCAAATTTTTATACGGAGAAATAAAAATTGGTGGCAATTTAGCTAAAGATCATTCTGTTTCTTCTGTTGAGAGTTTAATACAAACTGCAGTTAATAAAATAGGATCTGAGAATATTTTAAGCATTGAGCACAATATAACTTTTAATGGTGTTTCTGTAATGGTAATATATAAAGTTAAAAAGCGCAGTTAGTAATTAATTAGCAAGATTAAGGTAAGTTGGTGTTATTGATGAGAGACTTTTTTTTAATTTTTATTTTATTTTTTTGTTTAGCTTTTAGTTTACATTCCTATACTGTTGGGGATGATGGAATTATTAAGGTTAAGATTTTTAATTTTAACCTTAATCAGCAGAGATCTTTTGAAGAATTAGAAAAAGATTTAAGACTTTTTATTAAAGAAGTAGGTTCAAAAAATGTTTTAGACATTAATCATAAGATTTTGTTCACAGGGGTAGAGGTTGCTGTGATGGTGATTTATAAATCAAATAAATAGTAGAATATTAAATTTTACTAGTAATGATGATTTATCAATTAATTTTTTAATTTAAAAAGGAGTTTTATTTAAAAAAGATGTTAATATTTCAATACGATTTTAAGATTGAATTTTACAATGCAGTTGATTCTAAGAATAGCATTGGTGGAAGACTTGCAGATCTGAGACCTAGAGTTGTTATTGTGACTCAAAATGGTGTACCTGATTTGAATATTGTCATTAAAAATACATATTATTTAAATAATTTAATAGTTGGTAAAAAAACCAAACTTCAAATTTTAAATGTGCCTTTAAATTTTTCTGATTTTAAGACTTCAGATATTGTAAAAATTTACTATAAGAAGTTTACAAATCAGCAAGATTATCAATTTATTATGGCTGGGTATTTGGGAGTGCCTGTTGAAAAAATTGTTGGGTCTCAAAATTTTAGTTTTGAGTGTGAACTTTATCTTTTGTCTAAAGCTACCTTTTTAGAGAGAAAGTTTGAGTATAAAAATTTCAAAGGCAGTACTATTGCTGATGCAATTAAATATGTGTTTAAGGATAAAGCAATCTTTTTGATGAATGAGCTTGAAAAAACAAAGGTGATTAACGAGAGCTTTGCTTGCAACTCAGCAAAAGGACTAATAGAATACTTAAGGCGACAAGGATATGTTAATTCTGTTGTTGTTGACATTGGAAATCTTGCTCAAGATGTTGATTCAAAATTTATTTTTACTAATTTTGGACAATTTGTTTCTGGCGAATGTAAAAACCTTGAAGATTTTGGACTTTTGTCAGTGCCTCAAAGAGACATTGGAAGTTATAAGAGTCCTGGTTTGAGTTTTTATAAGGCCCAAGTGATGTTTACTCACAACATTAAAATTGGAGACAATCTAAGCTTTAAAGACAGGCATGGTAATAATATTAACTGTAAGGTTAAAAACACCAGTGCCAGACTAAGTAGTACCAGAGAATGTATTTTAAATCTTGAGTTTTACTCAGAGAATAAAAAAGGAATGTATTGTGGAGAATAATGATTTTTGTGTGGAGCCAGGCAGCTTAAAGGGTTCTTCTGCTTGTGTTTTAAAGCAGTATCTTTTTGAGAATGTTTTTATTTGTAGAATAGGCGTTATTAAAAGTTTTGACTATGAAACTCAAACAGGGGTTGTTACCATTAAAGAGTATAAAGGTTTAGAGATTAGTACCAGGAATATATCTAACTTTAATCTTGATTTAACAGAAGAAGATGAAGTGGTTTTGCTTCAAAGTAATTTTAATATTTTTAAAGAAAGTGATCATAATCATTTTGACAAAAATTATTTTTATATTATAAGCGTTATTAATCCTAATAAAATTGGTATTAAGCTTGATGAGCTTAAAGTTAATTTAAAAGAGTTTAACACACAAAGCGAAAATATAAAATTTAAAGCTAAAAAATTGATTATTGATGTAGATAATGTTGAAATTAAAGGTAATTTAAAGATTAATGGAACTAAATTCGAAAATCATATGCACAGTTCTGGCACTTTAATGTATGTTAACAGTAGCGGTGTGCCAACAACTACAACTGGGAAAACAGGTCCAATTGCTTGAATTAGTATGCTAATTCACAACTTGGTAGTCTGTTTAGCTTAGCATAAGTTTATTAATAGGGCTTTTATTGATTGTTTTCTACCAATAAGATTAAATTTCTTACTTGGTTTGCAAACTCTTTTGTTGCGTCAATTATTTTGTTGAGGTTGTTAGCTGTTAATTTAGGTTGAACTTTTAGTTGTTCTTTTGTGTTTTTGTATTCATTTTTTACTTTGGTGAATTTTTCAGCCAAAACTTTATACTCTCTAGCTACTGATTCGTTGTAAAGCTTTGGATTTGGATGAAACTTTGATCCTAAGTCCCAGTTTATTTGGCTTGAGTTTTCTTTTTCTTTCCATTTGTTGGCAGCATCTATTACTTCTTTTATGGTGCTTATTCCTAAGGGATCTTTAGTGTTTTCAAAACTAAGCTCACTTTTTTCTAGCTCTTCAAGGAATATATTTTTTGCTTTTTCTATGTTCTCAGCATTAATATTATTTAAGATTGAGCTGTTTGTTTTGTTTTGAGAGTTTCCCGGATCCTTTAGTAAATTTTCTTCGGCATCAAGATTTAAAAGATCTTTAGATTTTTCTAAACTCTTTATTGCATTTAGCGCTTTGTCTAGAGATTCTCTAACTTGTTCTGCATATTCTTTTGTTATGAAGTTGCCATCTTTACCTAAAGATGCGCCATGCTTTTGGAATTGATTTTGTATTGGAGTTTTTACAGTTTCGCTTAAAGTGCTATTTTCTTTTTTTTGATCAAAAATTTTGTCTTTTCCATTAGTATTAATTTCTTCTTCAGTTGGATCAAGTATTGTTTTCTCGTCGGCGGTGCTTAGAATTTTGAATTCTATTGTATTTGGATTTAAAGATTTTTGAATATTGGGGTCTAATTCTTGTGCTATTCTTTCATCAGAAGCTCCGATTAACAATAATTTTTCTTGTATTTTTGCAATTTCTTCTTCTGATTTGACTTCATTTGCTCCTTCTAGTATTTCTAGAGGGATTGAGCTTTCAGATTCAGATTTTAAGGAAAATTCTTGTTTTCCAGGTTCAATTTTTTCAATTTCTAAAATAGGGGGGGTACTTTGATTTTTGTTTGCTTCAGGTTCTTTTTTAAAGTCTGATTCAATTTGTAAGCTATTCTTAATGACTTCTGAAATATTTTTTAAGTTATGTTCGTTTAAGACTTTGTTTTTATCATTCGTGTTCATATTGGCATTACAGCTAATAATCAGTAGCAGCGCAAGTATTGAAAATTTGTTTGAAACTTTTATAAGCTTGCCTTTCAAAGCCTTAGCTCCTTTTAAAACAAGAATATTAAAATATTATACTACATTTTACTCGATTTTTATTTGGATTTTAATTTTAAAATATAAAAAATCCCCCGTTAAGGGGATTTAAGGGGGGTATTATAAATTATATTATTCTTACTAATTTGTAGAAATGAAATAAATTTTTAGTGTTTTACCTTTGGTTTATTTTAAATTTGGCGTCGAAGTAGTGGTGCTGTTTAAAGTTATTTTTATAAAATTCTCAGCACCATTCTTCTCTTTTAATATTGATTCAAAGGATTTGCTTTGTACTAAGTGTATAGCATACTATAAATTTTTCAGATTTATTAATAAAGGAGAACATCGGGTGATATTCGATGTTCCTTTGAATATATTAATATATTTAAATGTAAGCCTGAAGTTTTAAATATTAACCTAATAAAATGTTTTTAAAATTTTGCAATGATTTGATTGTTTTATTCAATCTCTTCTTCATCTTCTTCTAAATCGTTATCAGCATTTTCTTCAATTGCGGGTTTTGAGCATGAATCTTGTTTATTTTCATCTTTTTTCTCTTGATGCAATTCTTTAACCACATTGTCAAGAAGAGAATCTATTAAAACTCCACGGCCAATGGCGCTACAAGACATCATAAATACTAAAAACGAAATAAGTATTATTTTTTTAACCATTTAATCATTCCTTTAACCTAAGCAATTTAAGCTTAATTATATATTATAAAATTATATTTATCAATTAAAAATATATTATTTTAAAGCTTAATCTAATTTTTAGATATATTCTTCTTGAATTACTAATTTTAGACTATTTACGTCTGTTAGTATTTTTAAGATTTTAGTAAAATTTTTGCTCATTTTAAAGACTTGATTATGAGGCAATAAGTCTAATTCTATATAATTTTCGCTAATAGATACTTTATTGTAATCTATTGAATGGTAATCTTTGTATTTTTTATTTGAAATCATCTTGATTTTGGAAAAAATTCTCAATATTTTGAATTTCTTTAAGTTTTTTGAAAGTTAATTTTTTTGAGTCTGATTTTGAATTTATGTTTGAGTCTAATAATTCTTTCTTTATTAAAATGCTTAAAGACTCTACTTTACCCTTTTGATAAAAGATTTTATCTTCTGCTTGTTGAAATTCATTTTCTCTATTGATGCTAAAGTCAACAGAGAATGTTTGAATTGGATAAGCTTGTTTGTAGTAATTTTCAATGCTTGTTGGGTTTTGATTTGATTTTCTTATTTCTACTTTTTGAATTGATACTACAGGAATTATTTTTGCTGCGGGCTTTTGATCTTGATTTTTTGAAGTTTTAGTTTTTGAGACTTTAGTTTTTTGATCTTGATCTAATAGATTGCAGGATAAGATTAAAATTTACAGCAATATTAAAATAACCTTTTTACCCATTTATTGCTCATATCCTTTATGTATTTATTATACACTATTAATAATTAATAATGTATTTTAAATTTTATTAAATTAAAAATATTAAAAAATAACATACTGTTTATTTGTGCAAAAAGAAGTTCCCAATTTAATAAAAGAACTTCTTTGGAGGTAGTTAAAAGTAGTATCAATTTTTATTGATTAATAAGCTAAAGCTTTGAAGCAGTATTTAACTATTCTTAAGTATAGCTCATATTTTTAAAGATTGATTTTAAGTGATTATTTAAATTTATACAAAGAGGACTCGCAGTTGAGAGCCTCTTTGAAACGTGTGTGGGAAGTGTTTAATAAATTATTTTATTGATTAAAACTATTTAATGAATTCTTTTAATTTTGAAGCATTGGTTAATATTTTAAGCGTATTGTAAATGTTTTGACTTACTTTAATGTAATATTTTTTATTAGAATAAGGGGAATAAATAAGCTTAACTTTATTTAGGCTTTTTTGAAATTTGGTAAAGCTTAAATATTTCCAGCTATAATTGGTTGATACATAAAATGAGCTTCCAAATTGCAAATCACCGGATTTATTTTGGTTTAAGATTGCTTTATTTATGCTCAATAAACTGTGGTAATGAAACAAGGGCATTAAATTGATTTCTCTTTTTTGTTTATCTTCGAAATTCAAACAACATCTTATGTAATTATTGTCATAAAAATAAATAAAATCTTCATGATTTTTTAATTTAAGCAGATTGCTTAAACCTTTCGTATCCATACTCTTTTTGTGAGCTAATATGCTTATTGATTTTAGTTTACCTTTTGTGAGTGTAATTTGATCGTATTGGTCTAAATATTGTGTTTCTGATTTTATTTCAATTGTTGCATTTGAATCTATGTTGTAAGTTCTAATATAAAATTGTGCACAAAGAATAGGGTTTAAAGGCTTTATATGTTCGCTTTTGTAAGTGAAATCAGTTTTAAATGCAGGCATATTTAGCTCTCATAATATTAAAATTGTTTAAATTCTTTTTAAAGACACTCAAAGTTGTATACATATAACTATATAATTATTCCTCAGTCCAATTTATTTATATAAAATATCATTTTATACAGATTTTATCAATAGTTTATAAATTATTTTAAAATATTATTTATTTAAATAAAAAATATTTTAATATTGATTATTTTAAAATTATGTTTTAATATGGTATAAATTCTAAAAAAGGAGAATTAAATAATGACAAAATTGATGTACTCTGTGTTTTTAAGCGCAATATTCTTTGTTGCTTGTGAAACCACAAAAATTTCAGATGACATGGAAAGCACTATGAATGAGGATTCAAAGGTTACAGCTCCAATGCCAGCAGAAGAAAAATCTATGAAATCAAATAAACAAACTATGAAATCAAATAAACAAACTATGAAGTCAATGAAAAAGTAAAAAGCTTTGCTTTTACTTAATTTAGAATGCAATACTAGCAATTTTTAAAAAAACTTTTTGATGAGCTTTTTTTAAAAAAGTTTTTAGTTTGAAAGAATTAAACATAAAAAAAGAAAGAGACCCGTAAGAATCTCTTTCTTTTTGCATTTTAAACCAATATTACTGAATTGGTGTAAGAATATTGGTAGTTGTATTCATTAAATTTAAAATTATATTGTGAATGTTTGAGAATTGCTCTCTTGAATTTTTTGCCATTATGTAGGCATTTAATTTTGAAATGTCATTTCTTAATTCCGGATCAGCATTGTAGTTCCTAATAATGTCATCTACATCTTCAAGCCATTTCTCTTTAAGTTGTATAAGTTGATTAAAATCATAGTAGAGTGTTTCCAAATTAGGTTTGTTTAGATGTTGTATTTTGTCTCTTACATTCAATATTTTTAAGCTGATTTCTTCTATTGCTAATTGAATGCTAAAGCCTCTGTTTATAAGGGTTTCTTTAACTAAACTTCGGTAGTTTGGATCTTTGCTGAGTTTTGATAAAATTCTCCCAAGATTTAAAATTGTGTCTTCGTTGAAATTTAAAGATGTGTAAAGAATTCTTCTTTCATTTAGATATTCGTTGTCGTCAAAAGTTACTGTTGAGTCTGCATTGAAAAATATTTTACTAAATATGTCTGCTTTCATTTCAAATTGGTCATCAGGTTCGCCCTTGTTAAAATCAATCTCGCTTATTTGAACAATATCCTCAGATCTTTCTAATATTTTTTGTATTAATTCTATAACCTCAGGGTCTACTATTTGATTTAAAGCATTAGCATTGTTAGACTGTCTTAAAGCTGCCGCTGAAGCTGCTTTTGGTAGATTTCTTGCGGTGTTAATAGCAACAAGCAGATTGTCTTTTGTTTTTTTATTTTTAGCATTTTTAGACAATTTTTTCATCTTTGATGAGTTATTTTCGTTTTTAGATATTTTTGTCTTTGCTTTTTTGTTTTGCTTCTCTTGATTATCGTCTTGGTTGACCTCTAACGAGCAAGAAAGCAAAATTAACCCAGTTAATATATGCAGTAAAAATATTGCAATTAATTTATTTTTTTTCAAAATGTTATCCTTCAATAAAAATTTTAAGTAATTAATATTAATTAATAATTTTAATTACTCAACTAATAACTTTAATTCAAAATTGTTATTGTACAAAAAAAAATCAAAAAAAAATCAAAAAAAAAGAGAGCTTAAGCTCTCTTTTGGTTTAAAGGCTTTATTTTTTAAAATTTTTTTAATTATTATTAGATTTAAATAATGTTTCTAATTGAATGAATGCTTGCTCTGATTTAAAGCAAAGAGAAATCATTTTCTCTTTATATAGCTTTTGGATATGATCTTTTAGCTTTTCTATATTGTATTGCAGCTCTAAGGTAGCGTTTGAACTTTTAATCAATGTTTCTATTGTATTTAACCATTCTTTTTTTATTTCGATTAAATCAACAACTAAAGCATAAATTTCTTCTAAAGCAGTTTCTTTTAGCCTGTCCATGTTAATTGCTAAATCTTCAAGTGTAACTTCAAATCTTTGTTGAATTCGTATGCCCCCTGATATATTTTTTATTATCTCGTGCGCTTTTGGGTTTTGATAAAGCTTTTTTACAATCTCTGCTAAATTAAAAATGTCAGTAGTGTTGTAGCTTAGTGATGAATAAAATTGTCTTCTGAGTCTTTGAGACTCTCTTAGGTTGGAGTTCATTTTCTCTTTGAGTTTTGCTCCATTTTGAGGGTTTGTTTTGTAAACATTAATTAGTTCAAACATATTGTTTTTTAGTCCAAATTGGCTAGGTATTTCTGTTTGAAGCTTGTCTCTTTTTATTATTGCCATTTCTCTTTCTAAGATTTCAGAGAGTTTTTGAGTTATGCTTTTATTGTTTTTTAGAATCTTTAAGTCTTTTGTTGATCTTTGATGTTCTTGTTTTTTTGTGTCTTTTTGAGGGATTAGTTCATCATATGTTACTTCTGTATAACTTGCTACTTTCTTCTTAGTATCTTCATAGTTTAGTTCACAAGAAAAAAATGTTATTATCCCCAATGTTATTAATATTAATAATTTTGGTTTATTCAAAATTTAATCCTTTAATAAAAATTTTAAGTAATTTTAATTATTTAAAATTAATACTTAATGATTTAAATTTAGTTCAAATTTGAAATTGAACAATAAAAAAAGAAGAGATACCCTCTTCTTTTTTTATTAAATATTTGTAAAATAGTTTATTTTCGTTTTTTAAATAAACTATCTGATTTCTGTTATGTTAACGTATAGGTCAAGAGCAGACTGGCGAGCATCTTGCATTTTATCTAAATACCTATTTTCAATGTATTGTCCTAAAGATTGAGGATTACTTCGTCTTGAATTAGAGCTTGTATTTGCAATAATAGCATCAGCATAATTTAACCATTCTTTTTTTTCAGTTAGTATTGAATTTAGTTTTGATTCAAGTTCGTTAAGCTTGTCTGTAAAGGCATAGCTATTGATTGTAGTTCTTAAGTACTCTGTGTTAAAGCTTTCAATTTTTTTCTCTATTTCTTCTAATGCATTTTCTAAAGAAACTTGTATTCCAAGCCCTGATATTATTAATGATCTGATTAAGCTGTGATTTTGATCCTCCTGGTAAAGGATGTTCATTATTGATCCAAATTTTGTAGTTTTAGCTTGATCAAAATCCATCATTGCATAGAGTCTATTTCTTTCATTTTCTGCTTCTGGTGTGTTAGAGCTAAGTTGTGGTGCGAAACCTCGATCAAAAACCGAAATATTTGAAATAACATCTAATAGAGTAAATGCAGAATCTTTCATTTTAAATTGATCGTAAGTTTCTCTAAATCCATGGTTGTGTGTTTTGTTTTTTTCTTCAGCAATTCTTCTAAGAAGGTTATTTTTTAGCTTTTGTAATGGACTATTACCTGAATATACTGGGGCAACAAAGCTTGGCTGAGTTTGGTGTCTATAATTGGTAGGCACATTATTGCTTTGTGAGTTGTTAAAGTTTGTCTGGCTTGTTGGTTGACTAAAACTAGAACTAAAGGTATATTGTTGAGGTTTTATAATGCTTTGGCTAGGAGTGCTTGTATTATTAGGCACAGTTTGAATTGCTTGAGCAGACGCTATTTGTTTTGGCGGTGTAGCTTGTACATTTGTTGCTGAGCTTGCTTGACTTGCTGGGCTTGCTGAGCTTGCTACTTGATTGGCTTGATTAGCCGGATTTAAACCTTGCAAGTTGTTATTTTTTGTTGGTTGGGTGTTTTTTTTCAGTCCTGCTGCTTTAGTGTTTGTTTTATTTTTAGTAGCATTTGAGCTTGTGTTAATACTTATTTTTGCTTGATCATCTGTTGAGCTATTTAAAAGTTCTTCTACTTTGTTTTTATAATCTTTGTTTAGATTAGTATCAATTGTGCAAGAAAACAAAAGCAAGGCTATGCACTTTAAAGGTATTAATGATTTAATATTCAAGATATTATTCCTCGATTTCTTTTTAATGAATTTTAATAATCAAAATTAATTAAAATTTAAAATTAATTACTAATTAATCAAAACTTAGTTCAAATTAAAAAATAATCAATAAATATAAATAAAAAGAGCAAAGCCTTTGCTCTTTTTATGGGTGTGCTTATCAGTTGTTGTTGAATTCCCAGAATTTTATTGTTTTTAGTTTGGACTCTAAAGTGAAGTTTTTTTAAAAAAAAGAAGAGAAGAATTAACTTCTCTTTCTAAAAAATATCAAGTGCAACGTATTTTTTTGTTTTGATTACTAATAGATGGGCTTTAAAGAATTAAATTCTTTGTAATTTTCATTTATATGTTTTGCTAGTTGTTCTGCATTAGTTTTAATGTTTTCTGAATTTTGATTGTAAGCGTCAATAGTTTTGTTTAATTTTTTTGCAAAGTTTTCTTTTATCTTTAATTCAGATTCTATGCGCATTAGTAGTTCTTCGATTTCTTTTTGGTTTAGAATTTGCAATTCATCTTTTATTGGTTTTTTTATTACTTTTGAAATTATATCTAGTCGTGATTGAATACTTATTGGTATGTCGTAAATGAAATTTTTAGCTATCTTCTTGTGTTGAAGATTTTTGTTAAGCTTTTCAAGAATTTCTTTTAATGTCTCTATTTGTTGTTTTTCGTAATTTAAAGATGAGTAAATTATTTTTTTCATTTGCATTTTTTCATCTTCAGGAAGAGAATCATGAGGATCAGTTTTAAAAGTTTTTAAGAAATCAATTTGTGTATTGGCAATTTTAGCTATTTCTGTATTTTCTTTTTCTTTCTGAGCTTCCAGGATTTTAAGGGTTGTTTCTAATTTTGAGGCTGTAGCTTCTGGATGCTTTTCCCTTAAAGGTCCCAGATCCTTATTTTGTTCTTTTGAAGGCTCAAGATCTTGAGATTTATTTTCAAATTCTTTAGTGTTTTCTTTTGGACTGGTTTTGCTTTTTGGTTTCGGATCAATTTTATTAACGGCACATGAGATGCAAATTAAAGTTAATGTTGTTGTAAGAATATTAAGCTTAATTATATTAAGTTTAGTTTTTTTCAAAATATTCTCCTTATAAAATAAAACTAATATTTAATAAATATAATACAAAATAATAATATAACTATATTATTATTTATGTCAAATAATATTAGTTTTATTTTGTATTGGAATATTAAATTTATACTTAATTTTAGGCTTTTATTTTAATTTTGTAATATTTTAAATTTAAACTTTAATAAAAATTAAATAAACATTAAAAGACATTATTGTTTTTAGTTTGGACTCTGATTAAGTAAGTAAAAAAGAAGAGAAGAATTAACCCCTCTTCTTTAAAATATTAATTGCAACGTATTTTTTAATTTGGATTAATAGCCAGGATTTAAAGGATCAAATTCTTTGTAATTTTCATCCATATGTTTTGCTAATGCTTTCACATCGGTTTTCATGTTGTTTAAATCTTGATTGTAAGCTTTAATGGTTTCGTTTAAGATTTTTTCAAACTTTTGTTTTAACCCTAAACTAGGTTCTACGCGTTTTAGTAATATTTCGTATCTTTCTTGGTTTAGAATCTCTGATGCCCCTTTTATTTCTTCTTTCATTAATTCTAAATCATATTCTAGTTGGAATTGAATGTTTATTGCTATGTTGAGGATGAAGTTTCGAGCTGTGGTTTTGTATTTATGATTTTGGTAAAGTTTATCAAGAATTTCTTTTAATGTTTTTATTTTTTCGATTTCGTAATTTAAAGATGAGTAAATTATTCTTTTTATTTTCATTTCTATATCTTCAGAAATAGTATCATGGGGCTCAGATTTAAAATTTTCTAAGAAATCAATTTGTGTATTGGTAATTTTAGCTATTTCTGTATCTTCTTGATCTTTTTGATCTTCCAGGTCCTTAATCATTTTTTCTAATTTTGAGATTATAGTTTCTTTAGAGTTTTCCCTTAAAGGCTCAAGATCCTTATTCTTTGTATTTGAAGGTTCAAGATCTTGAGATTTATTTTCAAGATCTTTAGTGTTTTCTTTTGGATTGGTTTTGCTTTTTGATTCCGGATCAATTTTATTAACGGCACATGAGATGCAAATTAAAGTTAATATTGTTGCAAGAATATTAAGCTTAATTATATTAAGTTTAGTTTTTTTCAAAATATTCTCCTTATAAATTAAAACTAGTATTTAATAAATATATTACAAAATAATAATATAACTATATTATTTTATATGTCAAATGATATTAGTTTTATTTTATATTAAAAGTTTAATTTTACTTCATTTTTGGATTTTATTTTAATTTTGTAATATTTTAAATTTAAACTTTAATAAAAATTAAATAAATATTAAAAATATTGTTGTTTTTAGTTTGAACTCTAATTAAGTAAGTAAAAAAAAAGAGAAGAATTAACTTCTCTTCTTGAAAAAAAATATTAATTGCAACGATTTTTTTGTTTGAATTAGTAATAGACGGTCTTAAAAGAATGAAGGTTTTTGTAATTTTCATCCATATGTTTTGCTAATTGATCCTCATTGGATTTAATGTTTTCTAAATCTTGATTGTAAGCTTCAATAGTTTTGTTTAAGACTTTTCCAAAATTTTCTTTTAGTTTTAAGTTAGATTCTAAGTCGATTAGTAGCGCATTATAGTTTTCTTCAGGCAGAGTGTTTGCTTGCTTTTTGATTTTGTCTAATCCCTTGTTTAGTCGGGATTGAATCATTAGTGATATAGAATAAAGGAATCTTTCAAGAATCTTTTGGTGTTCAGGCTTTGCTAAAAGCTTTTCAAGAATTTCTTTTAATGTGTCTATTTTTTGTTTTTCGTAATTTAAAGATGAGTAAATTATTCTTTTTATATTCATTTCGTCATTTTTACCAAGATGTTGGTAGGGTTGGGTTTTTAAAGGGCCCAGGAAATCAGGTACTTTAGTATCAATTGTAGCTATTTCTGTACTATCTTTCTCTTTTTGAGCTTCCAATTTCTTGCCAATTTTTTCTAATTTTGAGACTTTAGGTTCTTGATTCTTTTTATTTAGAGAATCAAGGTCTTCTAAGTTTTTAGTGCTTTCTTTTGGATTGGTTTTATCAGCAGCACATGAGATGCAAATTAAAGTTAATATTATTGTAAGAATATTAAGCTTAATTATATCTGATTTGTTTTTTTTCAAAATATCCTCCTTATAAAATAAAACTAATATTTAATAAATATAATACAAAATAATATTTTAACTATATTATTTTGCTTGTCAGATAATATTAGTTTTATTTTAAATTTAAACTTTAATAAAAATTAAATAAAGATTAAAAACATTGTTGTTTTTAGCTTGGACTCTAATTAAGTGAGTAAAAAAAAGAGAAGTTAATTCTTCTCTTTTTAAAAATAATAATTGCTTGCAATGTATTTTTTATTTTGTTTACTAATCAATGGGCTTTAAATACTCATGGTCTTTGTAATTTTCATTCATATGGTTTGCCAGTGCCTCCTCATCGGATTTAATGTTGTTTAAATTTTTATTGTAAGCCTCAATAGTTTCATTTAAGGTTTTTTTAAACCTTTGCTTTAGCTCTAAGCTAGATTCTATGCTAATTAGTAGATCTTTGGCTTCTTTATGGGTTAGAGTGTACAATTCATCTTGTATTAATTTTAAATGCTCGTTTATTTGATATTGAATGAACCATGATATGTGCTGCATAAATTTCCCAAGTATATTTGTGTTTTTAGGATTTCGTTTAAGTTTTTCAAGAATTTCTTTTAATGTATTTATTTTTTGTTTTTCGTAATTTAAAGATGAGTAAATTATTCTTTTTATTTGCATTTGATTATCTTTGATCATAAGATCATGGGATCCAATTTTAAAAGTATCTAGAAAATCAAATTTTTCAGCAGCAATTTTGGCTATTTTCGTATTGTCTTTTTTTTCTTGAGCTTCCAGCTTCTTACCGATTGCTTTTAATTTTGAGATTATATCTTCTTTTTCTAGAGATTTTTGATTTGAAGGCTTTAAATTTTGAGATTTATTTAAAAAATTTTTAGCGCTTTCTTTTGAATAGGTTTTGCTTTTTGATTCCGGATCAATTTTATCAACAGCGCATGAGATGCAAATCAAAGTTAATACTGTTGTAAGAATATTAAGCTTAATTGTATCTGGTTTAGTTTTTTTCAGAATATCCTCCTTATTAAATAAAACTAATATTTAATAAATATAATACAAAATAATATTTTAACTATATTGTTTTGTATGCCAAATAATATTAGTGTAATTTTGTATTGAAAGTTTAATTTCTACTTTGTTTTAGGCTTTTCTTTTGATTTTATAATATTTTAAATTTAAAAATCAATAAAGATCGATAAAGATAAAAGACATTGTTTTTTAGCTTGGACTCTGATTAAGTGAGCAAAAAAAAAGAGAAGAATTAACTTCTCTTTAAAAAAATATCAAGTGCAATGTATTTTTTTGTTTTTATTACTAATTAATAGACTTAAAAGAATCAAGGGTTTTGTAATTTGCATCTATGTGCCATGCTAGTTCTTCCATATTGTTTTTAATGTTGTATAAATTTTTATTGTAAGCCTTAATAGTTTCGTTTAATTTTTTTGCAAAGTTTTGTCTTGTCTTTAAGTTAGAATCCAGGTTCATTAGTAATTCGGATTCTTTTTGGTTTTGAGTTTGTAAGTTATCTTTTATTATTGCTTCTTTTATTAAGCATAAAGCCCTATCTATGTTGTGTTGAATACTTGCTGCTATTTGATAAATGAAGTGTTTAGATGTATCCCTGTGTTGAGGCTGGTCGTAAAGTGTTTTAAGTATTACTTTTAATGTATTTATTTTTTGTGTATCGTAATTTAAAGATGAGTAAATTGTTCTTTTGATTTGCATTTCTTCATATTGAGAAGGCATATCGTTTACATCAGCTTTAAAAGTAGCTAGGAAATTAATTCCTTGAGCATCAATTTCGGCTATTTTTATATATTCTTGTTTTTTTTGATTTTCCAGGTTCTTAGCAGTTGTTTCTAATTTTGAGTCTTTAGTTTCTAGATTTTTTTCATTTAAAGGCTTGGCATTTTCAAAATTTTGGTTTTTTGGTTCTGGATCTATTTTATCAACAGCACATGAGAGGCAAATTAAAGTTAATATTATTGCAACAATGTTAACTTTAATTATGTCTAGTTTAGTTTTTGTCAAAATACTCTCCTTATTAATTAAAATTAATACTTATTAATTTTAATATAAAATAATAATATAACTATATTGTTTTGTTTGTCAAATAATATCAGTTCAATTTTGTATTGAAAGTTTAAATTTCTACTTTGTTTTAGACTTTTCTTTTGATTTTGTAAAATTTTAAATTTAAACTTTAATAAAAATTAAATAAAGCTAAAAACATTGTTTTTAGCTTGGACTCTGATTAAGTGAGCAAAAAAAAAGAGAAGAATTAACTTCTCTTTAAAAAAATATCAAGTGCAATGTATTTTTTTGTTTTTATTACTCACTTAATCGGCCTTAAAGTGCCAAGTTCTTCGCAAACTCCATATATCTTCCATGCTAGTTCTTCCATATCGTTTTTAATGTTGTGTAAATTTTGATTGTAAGCCTCAATAGTTTCGTTTAATTTTTTTGCAAATTTTTGTTTTAGAGTTAAGCTTTTTTCTAAAGCCTCATGTAGCAATTCGAACTCATTTTGTTTTAGATTGTGTAATCCATTTTGTATTAATTCTAAACAACCTTCTATTTCTTTTTGAATAAAAAATGCTGTGCCATGAAGGAAATACATAAGCAAAGGGAGTACTCTTTCGTGGTCAATATATTGGTAAAGTTTTTCAAGAATTTCTTTTAATGTATTTATTTTTTGTGTGTTGTAATTTAGAGATGAGTAAATTATTTTTTTTATTACTATTTTTTCATCTTTAGGAATAATATCATGGGGAGAGGCTTGAAAAGTATCTAGAAAATCAAATTTTGCAGCAGCAATTTTGGCTATTTCTATATTGCCTTTTTTTTCTTGAGCTTTCAGCTTCTTGCCGATTGCTTTTAATTTTGAGATTATATCATCATCATCATCTTCTTCTAGAGATTTTTGATTTGAAGGCTTTGGATTTTGAGATTTATTTAAAAAATTTTTTTCGCTTTCTTTTGGATTGGTTAGGCTTTTTAGTTTTGTATCAATTTGATCAATAAGTGAGCACGAGATGCACATTAAGCTTAATATTGTTGTAATATTAAGCTTAATCATATTTAATTTATTTTTTTTCAAAATATTCTCCTTATTTTTATATTTCAAATAACATTATTTTTAATTTGTATTAAAAGATTAAATTTCTGATTTTTAGATCCTTTTATTTAATCCTTTAATACACACACTACCAATTAGTAGTGTATGTTATCACAACAGGCTTTCAGGAATGTTTCAATCGTCTCTGAAATACTCATACTTTCATATGGGTTTAATTTTTATTCGTATCCAAGCCCTATTATTTCTCCTAAAATTGTTCTATATTCTATCAATACTGAAACTTTCTGTATTGTTTCCATATTTGTTAATAATTTCTTCTACGATTTTTATCCACGCATTTTTATTTTGCATTAGTTTTTCAAATTTTTTTTGAATATCTTGATTTGTTTTTTGAGCAGATATTTCAATATTTAATTCTATTAATTCAATTAATTTTTCATTTTCATTTTCATTTAATCTTTGAATAAATTCTTCAATTATTCTTTTCTTTTCAGTTTTTGAAAGTTGGCTTTGTTGTAATTTGTTAAAATTTACTGCTTTATTAATACCAAAGTTTTTAGCAATAAGGTTTGATTGTAGTTCATTTGTTCTTGCTTCTTCGTTGTTTGATTTAGAATGCAAAGAGCATGAGAGCAAGGCTATTTTAAATAGCGTTAATATCTTATAAATTGTGCTTCTTTCCAAGATACAATCCTTTAAAAAATTTAATTAGTGTTATTTGGCAAGCTCAATATTACTAATATAAATATATTTCAGTTTATTTAATTTTCAATGTTTGTTTTACTTATTTAAAATAAAAGACAATAAGTTAACCATTTAAAATATTTTTTTAATTTAAAAATTTTGTTATTAGCTTTGTTTTTTGCTAATGATTGCATTATATTTTTCATGTGTTATTTTGTAATAATAAATCTAACTATTATGAAATAACACCGTTCTCCCCATTTTAATGTAAAATTTGAGTCTTAAAATCTTTATTTAAAGTCTTTATTTTAGATTAAATTTTAAATTAAAAGAGTTAATTATTTGTTTTAATATAAATATGTATTGATTCTAATTTAGTTATGTTTTAAAATATTAAGAATAAAATAGTTTAAATAAGGAGAATTAACAATGACTAAAATATTTAGGAATTTAATAATTAGTGGATTATTGTTTGGACTTGTAAATTTGAATGTGTTTGCAGATTCTAACAATGTAAGCGCTCTACAATCTCAATCCAATGTTGTAGAACAATCAGACCAAAAAGATAAAAAAAATCCAGATCAAAAAGATAATAAAAATCTAGATCAAAAAGATAATAAAAATCTAGATCAAAAAGATAATAAAAATCTAGATCAAAAAGATGGCAAAAGCCTAGATCAAAAAGATCAGGTTAGCAAAGCTCTAGATATTATTAACAAGGTAACAGAGGATGTTTCTAGCAAATTAGAGGGTGTTAGAGAATCGTCTCTTGAGTTGGTAGAATCAAATGATGCAAGCGTAGTTAAAAAGTTTGTAGGTTCAATGTCTTTGATGTCAGATGTTGCTAAAGGTGCTGTTGTTGCATCACAAGAGGCAACTATTGTGGCAAAGTTTTCAGGAATGGTTGCTGAGGATGCAAATAAGGTTGTTGAAATGTCTAAAAAGGCTGTTCAAGAAACCCAAAAAGCTGTTTCTGTTGCAGGTGAAGCAATGTTTTTAATAGAAAAGCGAATAATGTCAAATAAATCTCCAAATAATAAGGACTTGGAATTGACAAAAGAAGAATTTGCTAAAGTAGAACAAGTTAAAGAAACTCTAATGGCTTCTGAAAGGGCTTTAGATGAAACAGCTCAAGAGGCTCAAAAAGTTCTCAATATTGTTAATGGTTTAAATCCATCAAATAAGGATCAAGTAGTAGCAAAAAAAGATGTTGCAAAGGCTATTTCTAATGTTGTTAAAGTAGCTCAAGGCGCAAGAGATCTTACAAAAGTAATAACCATTTCTTTATATATGAGATAGTTTAATTATACAGATTTATACATGATTAAAGGATAAAGCAAAAAGGTTTGAGGTTGATTATATTAGCCTCTACCTTTTTTGCTTTCTATTTTACTCAAAGATTAATATTAAGTTCTCCATTAAGACCATTCTTATGATATAATATTTACATTCTGAAAAAGTTAATAAATTTATCCTTAAGTAAGGAGATCAATTTTTGAACAAAGAATATAAAATTTTGGATAATGGTTTTTTAAAGCTTATTGATTTTATGGGAGATGATAAGAGAATAGTTGATGCTGCAAGGATTTCTTATCGAGGAGATAGTGTTAAAAGGAAAGATGAGGAACTTATTGACTATTTGATAAGAAATGGGCATACAAGTCCATTGGAGCAGGTAGTTTTTACATTTCATGTTAAAGCTCCAATATTTATTGCAAGGCAATGGATGAGGCACAGAACCGCAAGGATTAATGAAGCTTCTGGATGTTATAGCTTGGCAAGAAAGGAATTTTATATTCCCTTAGAAGAAGATTCAAAGTGTCAAATTCTCAGAAATAACCAACCTAAAAGAGAGTTTGATTCTTTTGAAAAAGGTTTATCAGATAAAATCAAACATCATCAAGAACATTCTTATAAGCTTTATCAAGATATGGTCAATTCTAATATTCCAAAAGAACTTGCAAGAATAGTTTTGCCCTTAAGTTTATATACTGAATGGTACTGGCAAATTGATTTAAATAATCTTTTCCATTTTATTAAATTGCGATTAGCTTTGGATAGTCCAAAAGAAATTAAAGAGAATTCGCCAAAAGAAATGCGAGAATATGCTAAAGCATTAATAAGTATAGTAAGAAAAATTGTTCCTATCTCTTTTAATAGTTTTGAAAATCATTTTTTAAGAGGAAAAAGATTCTCCCATGAAGAGATAATGGCAATTGTTAGTGCCTTGGATTTGAATAAGCTTAGCATGGATGCTAAAAAATTAGACCTATTGAAGGATAAGCTAGGAATTGATTGATTTTTAGCGTTTGTATTGTTTCTTACTTAATTTATTAAGTATCTATTAGTATACTAATAGATACTTAATTTATTAAGTATCTATTAGTATACTAATAGATACTTAATAAATTAAG
>NZ_CP018746.1 GCF_001922545.1 Borreliella garinii
CATTCAAACATATATACTAAACAATAATTATATTTATAATTATTGTTTAGTATATATGTTTGAATGTCCATAGATTACACCCATTAGTCCGACATTACTTCCTATTAGTTAAACATTAGACCCTATTAGTCTAATATTTAACCTGCACTGTTTTCAAAAATCCACAAATTGACCCCTTTTAGTAGTAGTTTTTATCCCAAAAGTCAACGGTTTGGCTTTTGGATTTCTTCGAAAAAGAAATATAATATATATATGATATTTAGCAAATTTTTTCTAAAATTCAAATCTTATAAGAATAGAGAAAACCCCCTTTACGAAATAAATCCTGAAGAATTCATTCTAATTAGTAAAAATCTTATGGAGACCTACAGCACATCCACAAATTACTTGGAATTATTATGGCTTCTGGAATTCCATTATCTCATTTAAAAAATCTAAATACCAAAACCCCACACAACTTCAAATCCAATAGACTTTCTTACATACTGGACAACGGTTTGATGTTGAAAACATATTTTTTAGTCCCATCTAATGGAATTTCTAAATGCATTGAAAATCTAAACAAAAATGAACTGTTATCTATTGGTGCACGAAAAATTAATTATGTAGCAAAAAATATATTCGACTTCAATATAACTACTAAACAACTGAAAATTGCTTATTCTTTGATCGTAAAGTCTAAAGAAAAGCTAAAAGCTAGCAAATATACCAAAAATCCAGGAAACATCCGAATAACTGAAAATCCATGTACCTAGATTTAGGCGAAAAACTCGACTACATTAATTTGTTTAAGCCTGTAAAGCCTAATGAAAACAATCTAAATTACTACAAAAAAAATAGTATGCACAAAAATACATATACTATTGCAAATTTGATTTCAAATTTTTTTTCTGGAAATGAGCCCTGCAAAAATTTGTATAATCTGAAATTGTACATTAATGCTAACCTAAGAAAATTAGGAATTTACAAAAGTACTAGTAAATTACAAAAGCAAATTTTTTCTAAAATCTTTTTGGTTGATTGAAAATTTTTAACGCAACTATGGAAAATCAACTAAGTCAACTATCCAAATTACTAATCAAATTAGAAACACTTATGTTTACAATAGAACAAACTAACAAACAATTTAGTCAATATACTCAAGAAATAATCGCGAAAGAATATAATGAGCTAATTCAAAATTTTGGTATAGCTCAAGATACACCCACATCATTGGAAAAAAATCTCAAAAAATTGAAAGACGTGAACTACTATTTCTAAATCAAAGATTATAGAAATAGCTTCTTGTTTCATCCCATGATAGCTTTTTAGGTTCTAAAAGAACGATCATCCACTAGAGCATGGTCCACAAGCTTAACTTCAGGCAGTTCCTGCCTTAGTTTTTATTTCTTTGTAATAATTTTTAAGATTTAGAGCCGCATTTATATCCCTATCATGCAAAGTATTGCAGCCACTACAAGTCCACCTAGTATCACTTAATTTTAGAGTTGTATTTTTAATACTGCAATTGTTGCATAGCTTACTTGATGGGAAATATCTATCTGCTTTATGCAAGTAGGATCCATACCACTCTGATTTATATGATAATTGCCTTACAAACTCATACCATCCTAAATCATTAACACTTTTGCCAAACATTCCTTTTTGCATACCTTTAATTGATAAGTTTTCTATTACTATATTTTTGTAATTAGCTGCAAAATAATAAGATAATTTATGTAAAAAATCTTTTCTTTGATTTGAAATTTTCCTATGCAACTTGGCAACTCTTAATCTAGATTTAGCCCTATTTCTAGAACCCTTTTGTTTTTTTGATAGTTTTTTTTGGTATCTCTTAAGTTTACTTTCATTTTTTAGTAAATATTTAGGATGATTGATTTTCTCACCCTCGCTACTTACTAAAAAGTGCCTCATGCTCATATCAATACCAACTACCTCTTTTTTATTATCTTTAGTTTTATCATTATTTTTAACATCCAAGCACTCAACTGCTACTGAAATATAATATTTATCATCAATATCTTTTTCTACTACTACATTTTTAATAACTTCATTGCTCTTAATATTTCTATGTAACGCCAATTTTACAAATCCTATTTTAGGTATCTTTATATAATCATTTTCTATTCTTATAGAGTTTTTTTGATTATTAGTTCTATAGGTTTGTCTATTTTTTTTACTTTTATATTTAGGAAATCCTTGCGTTCTATTTCCTTTTTTAATTTCTCTAAAAAAATTACTATACGCAGAATTTAAGTCAATCCATGCGCTACAAAGAGCTAAACTATCAACTTCCTTTAGAAATGGAAATTCATTTTTATAATTACTTGGGTTAACACTAAGACTTTTCTTATTCTTTTCATAATAGTCTTTCTTATCACTTAACATTTTGTTATACAAAAATCTTACACATCCAAATGCTTTTGAAAAATATTTCTTTTGATTAGTGTTGGGATATATTCTATACTTATAAGCTTTATTAGCACTCATTATTTTTTAATTATTATATTATATTTTAACTTACGTTACAAATTCATCTCCACCTAAATTTCATAGAAATTATAGGTGGAGATGAATTTGTGATTACTTGATAAAAAACTCTTAAAGGTTATTTTTAAATTATTAAAATGTAAAAGTATGTCTTTAATAAAATATAAACTTAACTATTTTACATAAAAATCGCACAACTTTTATGTTTTTATCCTATGCCAATGCCAATATACCTTATTAAATTTACTTTAGATTTAACTCTTTTATGCCTTACTAAAATAAATAAAGTTTTACTAATTCCATTCTCTATTATAATATCAATTTCCTAAATTTCCCCCCTAAAAAAGAAGTTTTATCATTCTGTGTGTAATATTATAAGATTGACTTTTAGCTATTTTAAAATATATTTCTAAAACTTTAGAGCATTATCGACAAAATTGCTTTGCTATATTTAGAATAATAATTTGTTAATTTTAATTGTAATATCATTTAGTATTTAGCAATATTGTAATTTTATTTTTTTTTATATTTTTTTTCTTTTATGCATTTTTCATATCTTGATGCAAGTTACTAAAAATAAATGCAAATTACTAAAAACATATTCAATAAATATTATTTCGATAATGTCAAGTTACCAATATCGATGTCAATAAAAATCAAATAAAAGCAAGATGAATTAAAAGAAATATTAAATATTAATACTTTCTTTACTGGTACTCATATTTTTATTCTTCTTTAATAAGAAAATCTTCAAAAGAAGAAATGTCGAAGTGAAATTATTATTGCAAGATTATAATCTTTAAATATAACAATAAAAAAAGCATCAACAAGCCCTAATAAAAAATTATCATTCATCGGTTAAATATAAATGATTGTTTTTATTGGGGAGAGAGAGATGCTTAGATAAAAAGGCACTAAACCCCAAGTCCTTATTATTTACTATATGAGACTTGTTAAAATAAAAGAGTGATGAGACGTTAAAAAAGGAAAGAATGCTGATTTGACTATAAATCAATAAATAAATTTAATACCAGCACATTTAGAGGCATGAAATACTGTTTGTAAAATGCATTTAACAAAATTTTTATTTAATTTACACGACAATTCAAGGAAAAAGAAAAACCTGATCTCTAATAAATAGGTCAAAATATATTTATATATTTGACATTCTAACAGGAGGATGTTGTTTTAACATCCTCATTAATTAAGTATAAATAAATAGAAAAAATAATAAGATAGTAAAAGTTTTCTATACTATAAAAGTAAATAAATTAAAATGAACGCAAAAATAAATAGTTTTCAAATTTTGGCTATTGCCTGCTTTGGCTAAAAATAAAAATTTAGGCTTTATTAAAATAAAAAATTCAAGTTCTAAGAGAACAGCGCAGCTTTATTCCTCTGTTATCTGTAACGCTGCTAAAATATTTCTATTTATTTTTATTAAAATAAATAATACAGATTTAATGGATCAAAATACAAATACGTAGTTCAGTAATATTAGACTTTTTTCTTTTCTTAATTCATTTTTTATTTTTTTATAGTCACTGACTAAATCTAATATATTCAGATTATTGTTTTTTGATTTTTATAAGGAAAATTTTCCTTAATATTGCAAGTATAGGATATAAAAATTTTTAATTTGTTATTATTTTTTTATCAAGCGTTGTTGTTTAAAAATATTTATAATTTATTGCTCCCATGATTAAAATGAATACAACGAAACTCTTAAATATTGATTTAATTTTAGATGACTTACAACCAACAGCGTAAAGGTCCATTAAGTATTCAAAGAAATAAGTTTTTAAGTCCAATATTAATAACAAAATTCAAAGAGTAAAAACTCTACATAGAATTAAGCAAAAAAATTTATTAATTTCTTTCTAAAGTGAAATAATAGTCCAAAACTTATCAGATATTCTCCAAATGATTAAATAAGTAAAAAAGTATAAAATATAAATAAAAATTTATATTTTATTGTAATTAAAACAAAATGATATATAATCTTAATTAGTAATTAATATATATAATATAAGTTCTAAATAAATATAAAAGGGGAATATTTTTCATGCAAAGAAATTTGTTTTTATATACATTGTTAACGATAGGATTGATATCTTGCAGCCTAGATTCTAAATTATTTGATAATAAAGAACAAAAAAATAAAAATGATATAAAAAATGCCTTAGATAGTATTCAAAAAAATACTCTTAATAAGTTATATGATAATCAAGAAGAAAAAAAAGGTGTTAAAAATTTTGAGGAATTGAAAGATGGAGGTTTAATTTCCCCCACTCCCGCAGAGTCCTTAGCGTCCACAAGGCCCACTATAGAGAAGGAGAATATAGGTCCTCCTGTGGTGTCTTTAGAGACATCTAACAATAAAGCTAGTATACCAACAACAACCATTTCAATTGAGCATAATCAAAAAAAAGAGATAAAAAAAGAAATAAAAAAAGAACAACTTTTTCCTTCTACTAAGGAAGAAAAGAGAGCAGATAAAGAAATTAAAAATATAGAAAATGCTATTAGAGGCTCTGGATTTCCCAAGTTAATTGAGGATATAAGGTCACTTAAACATGAATATACTTCGATAAAAAGTGATTTTTATGATGTAATAGATAAGATTAACAATAAAATAACATCACTAATGAAAAATCGTCATAAAAATAGAACTAAAATAACGGAACTGAGACAATTGCAAAATAATTTAAATACAGAAAACGAATTTGATGAAATTATGACTCACATTGATATTGCAGAACAAGATATAGGATCTGCAGCTTTATTCTTTAATGAAGCTAAGGAAAGTTTAAAAGAAGGCATTATTAAAAGATTGGAAAATGAAAATAGGACAGCACTACTATTATCTAAACAAGCTTTAAATAAAGCAGAAGATGCTTTAAGTAAATTAGAAAATTATTCTTCTAAAAAAAATTTAGCAATGGGAAGAAATAAAATTATAAAAAAACTTATTGAACAGGCAAAAACTGCTTTAAGTAAGTCTTAAAATGGATAATAAAATATATAAACATATTAATATTTAAAATTAGTTAGAGCCTTTTCTTAAAAAAGGCTCTCTTACTTATTATTAGTAATTACGCATATAAATATACTAACTTGGTTAGTATATTTATATATTAAAATTTCTTTTTACCATTCAAACATTTTTTCACTCACAATTGTTTTTAAAACTTCGATTTTTTTCTTCTCCTTTTAGCCAATCAATAAGTATGCTAGAATGTTTATTTTGATTTGCTTATAAAATATCGGTATTCTTTATTTTAAGGTTTGCCATGATCTGTTCTCATAATCTGAACAAATAGAATCCTTTTTTTGTATATCCTAAAATAAGGATATTTTTTATAATACAAATTAAAGATTGGGGCCAAATCTTTTAATTGGCATTAGTGTGCTTTTGATAATTTGTTTACTTAAAAAAGAATTTATTTATTCATATTTAAATTAATATGATTCCTTTTAATAAAATACCGGTTTAGACATGTTATTTTTTAGAAAGTTTCCATCCAAAAATTTTCTTATTTTTTTTTGTGCTTAGTTTGTTACATGTATATTTTTATTAATAGAAAAGAAAAGTCATTTTAATTTTACACCATAATTTTCTAAAAATAATTTCAAAGATTTTTTATTTTTTTAAACCGTTGATCAATAGTGGGAACGGATCATCAAAATAATTATGCTTCCCATCATTAGAACAAATATGCGAATCCTTATCAAAAAATAAAAGATTCACTAAGCACAGATTCTCAATACAAAGATATAATAAAAAACCCTTGATTTCGAAGGAATTATTGTTAACTATTGTTTTAATCTTGAGAAACAAGTTAAGTAATTCTTTGGATCTCTTAGAATTCAAACCCAAAAAAATTGTCAAAATTTTTTCATTATGGTTTTCAAATAATGGTGGAAGATGATTTAAATCATTTTTATTTAATTTATTAATAATCTTCCCAAACTAGAGAGCTTGTCTTTTTTAGTAAAAAATCATTATGCCGTATTTCATCAAGAAATCTCAGGAGAATTTCAAAATGCAATTGCAATAGACGTGGAAAGCGCTGCAATGGTTCAAATAGAATATAATTTCAAAATTCCTTTTATAAGCATACGAGGAATATCTGATATAGTTAATAATGAAAATAATTATAATGATTATAAAAAATTTATAAGAAAAGCTTCTATAAATTCTGCAAAAACAGTAAAAAAATTGATTAAATTAATTTGAGTATATAAAGAGTTTTATGTTTTTCATCTAAGTAATTATTTTGTTTATATAATTCTTTATTTAACATTTTAAATGTATTTGCTAATTGGGTTATTGGGGTTGGGAAGCTTGGGGTTAAGATTTATATAAAATCCTTGGAAGTCTCCAAATTAAAAAATGTGAACCGCTATTTCTATAAATTCTATAAAATTTTACACTATTTAAATTTTCTCCCAGTTAATGGTAAATTTTGATTAGGTATCATAGTCAGAAATACCACCATTTTTATTTTCTTGCCAATAACTTCAAAAAGCCTATTTACTATTTATTTAATTAAATTATTCAATTCTATATTCTTTATTACAAATTGAAAGGCACCTATTATTTTTATAAATTAATGACTACTACCCTATAAACTTAATTTTACCATAAAAGTAAAAACAAATAGTAGTTGTAAATTTAATAAAAATACAGGTTGTTTTTTTATTAGTATAAACAGCTTGCAGTAGCTTTTTTAAATTTTTAGAAGTCTTTTTTATTATTACTAAAGAAAGCAAGCTTGCAAATAAAACCATACGTATTGAAAGTAAATTTGGGATTTTTATAATATTTGCATATAATATGTTATATGTCTGAAATTGTAGGAGAGGTATATGAGTAATAAAATTTTCTGTATTTTAGTAGTTTCAATTTTAATGGTTGGCTGTGATTGGGGGACTATTAAAAATAAAAGTATAGAAATTTCTGAGATATTAAGAAAAGGTAAGGATAAGACTAAAAATCAAAATAGTATAGAATTAGGTGAAAATAATTCTATGTCTAAAAACAATATATCTACCGTAGATGTAGATGTAGATGTAGATGTAGATGTAGATATTGCTAATTTAGAACGTTCAAGAGTAGATTTAATTAATCATCTAAAACAAGTTAATGATCCTGTAATTTCAAATGACAACGCCGTAATTTCTCAAGCAAAAGGAGAGATGGATTTAATAAATAATATTAATTTTGCTACAATAGATTCAAAACCAGCAAAACCAGCTCAAAATTTAGGAGATTCTTTAAGTAATGCCTCTGCTAGTGGTACGGAGTTTTTACAGATTGAAAATCAAAAAGAGCCTAGTAAAAGGATTTTGTCTAGTAAGTTAGAAGATTTAAAAAGTTTTATAAATTCATTTTATGAGAAGGAAGCCTTTAGAGAAGCTAAGGCCACACAAAGTCTTATTGGCGATTCCAACATGGGTAAAGAAATTGCTAAGCTTAAGAAAGAATATGATCAGCTTAACAATTTGTTTTGGGATATGCAACAAAAATTTCATAATCAAAAAGATTCATTTATAAAAAATATTAAATTTAGAGAAAATAGAGAAAAAAATAGAGTTATATTTAAATCTTTTTCATCTATAGAAAAGAAAATCAAGAATTTGAATCATAAGTTGAATGAAATCCAAAGCAATTTTCAAATTGCATATAATAGCTGGAATAATGCAACTTCTCTTTTGAAAGAATCTATAGAAAAATTAATTCTGGCAATTGAAAAAAGGCATGACAATGAGAGCAGAAATCAAGGTCAAATTGTTGAGCCTGTTAGTTGGCGGGACAAGGATCAAGCTGATACTTTTGCTAAGGATGCAAAATATAATGCAGAACATTCTTTGAGTTATTTAGAAAATGCGGCCGCCTACTTTAGGTATAGTTTATCAGATAAAAAACAAGCCAAAAGGCTGTTAGAAGAGATTCAAAAAGAGTTTTATCGAATTGGCATTCTATAAGGAGAAATATTTAAACATTTAAGCTTTATTATGTATAATCTTATAAGTAATAGAACAAGTTATGATTCTTTTAATTACCTTGCTAGGTATGTTTTAGCAAAAACAAAAGCCAAATAACAGTCATATTTCTCAAATTAAACAACTCTGTTACTACTTAAAATCCAATTTTATTAGTAATTATCTAAAAAGGATAGGTGTGGTATTGCTGCAGTAATAAAATCTAAGATTCTGATACTACTAAATACTTGGATTACTTTTTTTTACTTTGTTGTCAAAAGATTATGGTTTGCTGAGCGGGTAACTATAGATAGACTTTTTTAAATCTTTATCTTTTTCTTTTTTGCTTAAATATATTTGCAATAGAATCTTTGCCAGAAATGTATTATGAATGTATGAATATTTTAACAAGGATAAATCAGATCTTGTGGATTTGGAGAGATTTTTATATGAATTTGATTTTCAAACTATTCTAAAAAATAGAAATTTATTTATTGGAATTATAGATTAACGAATTTTAAGAAAGGTGTTCAAGGGCTTAGTATTGATGATATCAATAAGAATAAAAAAGATTAATCCGATTGGTATAATTTTATCTATAGAAAATTTAACTGAGTAGACAAAGGGTTGATTGGTGCAATAAAAATCATATTGGGTATGATATTTTTACCGATATTGATAAAGAGGGGGGGGGTAGTTGGTAGCTTATATTAATATAATATTTAATGAAGTTAATAGAGAAGATATAGATCAAACATCAGGTATAAATATTCTAAAAGTGAGTCATCGTGGTTGTTTAATCCTGCTTTAGAACTTGATGGGTTTTAAAAGGCGGACCAAGCGGAAGTTTTATATGTAGGTGCAGAATAGAGTTTGACTTTAACATTTTTTATAAAAGTAAGGCATGTTTCTTAAACATTACTAAAGACATGTATTAAGGTAAAAAATCTTAGTTTTTATGTCTTTTAAAGCTTAATTATTGCTTATCTTATGCGTTTTAAGACTTAACTCTTTTTTATAAACAGAGTATAGATTATCAATGGCAGCAATCATTTTTTTTACTCCCTTCTTGTCTTCTTTCTAGTAAAAATTTTTGCTTTTTTAAATCCATCATCCCCATATTCACCATGAATACTAGCAATGGCGCCACAATAATATCAACATCGGAGTCTCCTTTTTCATTAGCATATTGATTTGTAGTAACACTAAAATCTTTAACATCTTTCTTAAATTCTATAGAAGATAAACCTATCCGCTATAGAAGCATAAGCTATGCTATATTTCTATAGTCTTTTTAATAAAATAATAGGAATAAGATTTCTTATTATTTTGTAAATGAGCTATGTTTTTTCCTTTTTAGTTTCATCAGCTTCTATAGTATTAATAGTATTATAAGATTTTGTATTTTTGTTATAGATATATCTTACTATATTGATATGTTTTAATTTTTTAAAATTAGTAGCAGAATCATCAGTAAGGCATGGCAGAGCTACTATCATGATCATTAACTTGAGCCAGAGTAGCTTCACCTGTAGCATATCCCTTTTTTTTTAGTTATTTTGCCTAAATATTATTTATATTATATATTACAAGTTTATAAAAGTTTCTAATAAATTTATGAAGTCTGCTTGTGAATTTGCAGAAGAAAATTATCTTATAGCTATTTAGTGTTTTATGTTTATATCAATATAATAGTTAATTAAGTTAATAAAGAGGGTGTAAGTGCAGTATCTTAGCAAATAAACTAAATATAAGATGTGTTTAAATTAACAAAATAGTATTAAGAGGGTGATGAGGAGCAAAGTTTGATTTAGTTGCTACTTAATTTATAGATTTCCAATAAAGATAAAAGCAATAAAGTTAATTAAGCTGTTATGGTATATTATTTTAATATGTATAGGTGATAAAATGAGATTAATAGTTAAGGTTTTAATTATAAGTAGTTTAATTAGTAGCAATTTTATGTCGTGTAAGCTATATGAAAAATTGGTAGATAAAAAAGAAGAGCCTTTAGATAATAAAGGGAAGTATTTGAAAAAAAATAAATTAATTGTGGGGTCTGTTGATAATGTAAAAACCGATACTTCAACTTATTATGTACAAGATAGTGATAGAGGTAGGCGTAGGACTAGAAGTGTAATTAAAGGAGAAAAAAGCGACCAGAAAGGAGATGTATTAGAAAAGCAGATAAGCAAGGACATAAATATGAAAATTTTCGGTTGATAGTAGATCAACTAGCAGTCAGAATGCTATTTACAAGCATTCTGAACAAGTTACTAATAAAGCTAAGGAAGCTGAGAATATTAAGAATAAAGCCTCTTATTATATAGCAGAGGCCGGGGCGGAATGGCTGCTAGTTTAAATAAGATAAAGTTATAACTTGATAAAATAAAGACTAAGATTGATGATGCTGAATCTGATCTTCAGAAAGCAAGAAGAAAATCTGAGATTAGTAAATCTAAGAGAAAATTATTGCCTGACCTGCACAAAGTAATTGTTAAGGCTAAAAATAGTAGGGATTATACTTACAAAGTATGTTATAGTGATGCAGTTAGTGTATTAAAAATTGTCAGGAATGGTTTTGAAAATGCAAAGAGAAGAGCAGTTGATGCTTTAGGAGAAACCAAAGATGACAGCTCTTCTATGGCATATCATAATTATTCTTACTTTTATTGGATGGAAAAAGCTAAAGCAGCAATGAATAATGCAGAAAGCATGTTTAAGAATGCCAAAAAGTATCAAGAAGATCTTAAAGCTAAGATGGATCAAGTGAATAAAGGGTTTGCTCACTTGGAAGAAAAAATATTAAATTTGGGAAAACATGAATCTAAGTAGTAGAATAGAGACATAGATTTAACCAAAATGGAAGTCTTCTAGGAGGGTAAGAAAGAGGTTTTTTATTATAGCTCTATGTTATTCTCTTAGTTATAATGAAATCTTTTTGTGTTTTTGTTGTAAAAAAAAATTTCCCAATTGGTATTTACAGGTAATATTTGAGTATTATATTATATGTGTTTTTGTATTGCTTTTTAGTATACTAGGCTTGACTAATTGATATATTAGGTAGTAGAACATGTATGAATAATAATTTAGCGTATAAACAAATACTAGAATATAAATATGTAAAGAAGGCCTTTTATTGATTAAGGGGTTTAAAGAGGGGATAATAGATTCTTTTTTACTGTTAAATCTAGTGTGTAGTGGAAATCTACCAAACAAAAAAATTTTATAGAATAAATTCCAATGAATTCACTCTAATTAGCAAATATCTTGTCAATTCTTTTAGCAATAATCACCAATTACTTGGAATTTATTATGGTTTCTGAAATTCCATTAACTCATCTAAAAAATCAAAATATTAAAACTCCTTGCAATTTCAAATCTGATATAATTTCTTATACATTGGACAACGGCTTACAAATACTAAGATATTGCATAAACAATGCTAGTATTACGCTCACAGCAAGTTTTGACACAACGCTAACCCCAAATTATCCAATAAAGTGGTTTTATTATCGCCGAATATATCCTTGCTACTAAGACCATTTCTTACTTCCTTTATCTCATATCGAAAACTTTATTGCATCACTTTTATCTTAATACTATATACAATAATGTATTCTTTTTTTTATGATTTTGTTACCCCCTAAAAGGAAAATATTAAGAATTCCAGTCCCCCAATACCACAAAAAACAAGACTAGCCACCAACTTTAGCATTAGTTTGCTTGTAAAAACAGCAATCTTAGAAACAAGATTATCAAACTTTATTCCAAATTGATTTTTATAAATTTTCTAAATCCCTATATTTAGAATCATTGTGATAATATCTTTTTTGACAAATCTTTTGTGCTATATGTTACTATATCACTTTAAATAAAGTGATACTGATTTAGTGCAAGATGTCAAAAAAAAGAGTTGCACATTACGAGAGAATTTATGGCAGAATAACTTAGGGTTAGAAACAGAATAAAAATTTTTGTTCCATTAGTAGTAATTTCTAATATATCTAGTATCTATAAAAAATAACAACAAAGTGGCTGTTTTTTTATCACCAATTATTGGAGTTTAAAATAGAAGTTACAAAGAATTTTTTACTTTTGATTACTTGAAAGTGTTTTTATAAATTTTTTTTTATGATTTTGTTTAAATTTTGAAATAATATTCCATTATTTCAAAATTTTATGTGTTGTAAGGTTTTGTGAATAAAGTTGTTTTTTTGACAGTGGCTAGAGTTAAAAGAAGTTAAAAGTATTTTTACTCATAAACTTGTTAAAATACTTTTTTTGATTTAAAATGGGGTTTTATTCTTTTTATTAATTCTTTTTATTAAGGGGGATGATCTAGTATGAAAAAAATTTTAAGTTTAGTATTTTTAGTGGTTTTGCTAGTTCTTGCTAGTTGTAAAAATAATGTAGAAGCAGGCTTGAATAACAGATTTTTAGATTCATTTAATACTTTTAGTGGATTAATTGCAGATGTGTTTGGACTTAAAGCAGATCCAAAAAAATCCGATATAAAAGAATACTTTTCTAATATGGCTAAAGAGTTAAATAAAACTAAAGAAAGTCTTGTAAAATTACTTAAAGAAAACGGCGGTGTTGGGCCAGAGGTTAATAATAGGGATGAGAAACGCGGTAATAAAAAAAATCTTGGGCTTAGAAAGACAATAAGCATAACTATTGAAATTTTAGAGGAGTTAATAAAAGGCGCCAATACTGCTACTGCTGCTGCTGCTGCAAGTAATGAAGCGATCGGCACAGTTTTCATTAGCAGCAATAATAGTGGTGTAGCAGATAGTGATAGTGTCAATGGAATTGCGAAGGGAATAAGGTGGATTGTTGAGGTTGCTTATGGTGCTGCTGAGAAAAAAATAGAGAATAAAGTCGGTTCCAATGCTGCTGGTACCGACAATAAAGATGCAGGGAAATTATTTAGTGGTGGTGGTGGTGGAGATAAGGATGCTGCACGGAAGGCCGTTGCTGCTGTTAGTGCGGTTAGTGGGGATCAAATACTATATACGATTGTTTCTGCTGCTAGAAACGGCAAGGTGGATGTTGGTAGCGTTAGTGATGAGTTGAATATTAGCGGCAAGAATGCTCAGAATGCTGCAAATCCTATTGAGGCTGCTATTGGGGATAGTATTTCTAGTAGTAGTAATCAGACATTTAGTAAGATTACGAGGAATGATGAGATTGCTGCTGCTATTGTTTTGAGGGGAATGGCTAAGGGGGGCAGGTTCTTTGCTAGTGATAATGCTGTTTCTGAAGTAAAACAATCGGCACAGTTGTCAATATTAAAAACTGTTACGACTTTAGCGGATTTGGTGAAAGGAGTTGTAAAAGAGTGTCTTGATAGGATAGTTAAGATTCTTGAAGAAGAAAATCATAATAAGCCCCACACTGCTTCTACTTAGTGTGGGTTTTAGAGATGAACTTAACTCTTTAGAGTTAGTTTATTCCTCCTACTAATTTTTCTTTAATACAAGTCATAATAAAATTAATAAAATATTTCAAAATAAGATGAATTTTCTGATTTTTAACAATTTTTAAAAGATGAAAAAGAAATAAAATCTAAAATAACACTTTTTGCATTCAAAAATATAGAATAACTATCAGAAGAATTTTTGATAGTTAAATGTTCTAATTGTTTATCTAAAGTTTTAAATTCATCTATATAAAAGTTTATATAATCAGATTAATCTTTTAATATTGTTTTATTAATTTCTTTTTGAGTTTTAATTACATATTTTGTTGAATTCATTCTTTCTTTTATAACTTAAAAGAATATTACAATTTTTTATAGAATAAAATATTCTGACAATTAATAATAATATTAAAGTAAATTAACAATTTTAATATTGATTCACCCTTTATAATTAAATCTTTAATATATTATATAAAAATAAATTTAAGAAATACCCAAAAAACAAAAAGATCATACTAATAGGGTCAAATCTAGATTAAGAATTTTTAATCTAAATAATAAAATCTAAAATCAAAAAAAATATTTTTTACATAAATTATCTTATTACTTTGTATCAAATTATAAAAGCATAATAAATAGAAAACTTATCAATTAAAGGCATACAAAAATGAATGTTTGAAAAAAGTATTAATGATTTAAGATAGTATAGGCTTGTAAGACAATTGCCATATAAATCAAAATAGTGTGGATCCTACTTTGTATAAATTAGAGAGATGCTTTCCATCAAGCAAGCTATGCAGTAATTGTCGCATTAAAAATACAACTCTAAAATTAAGTAAATACTAAGTAGATTTGATTTGTATTGGTTAGAACACTTTGCATGATAGAGATATAAATGCGGCTCTAAATCTTAAGGCTTATTATTATAAAATAATAAAAACTAAGACAGAAACTACCTGAAGCAAAACTTGTGGATAATGCTCTAATGGATGCCCGCTTCTTGTAGTAGAGTAAAACTTAAAAAGCCATCATGGGATGAAGAAAGAAGCTACATTCTATAATCTTGATTTAGAAATAGCAGTTCACTATTACTATTTGCAACCATCAATTATTAAAAATAAAAGTGTAATTGATTTTTACTCCAATTGTTTTTATATATACTTTTTTAAAAAAAAATATAATAATGACCATTTGAAATCATTATACTAGCTGGATAAATTTCCTTATTAAGAGTGTCAATATAATTAGCTTAAATTTTAAACAAATTTATTATTTATCCTCTTATAAAAACTTTTTATTTATAAAAACTCTAGTATATCTATTACTACAAATAGTAGTACAAAATATATTAAAACGATCATTTATTAAAAAAATTCATAAATTTAGCCTCATACGGGGCTTGTCTTAGCTTTTATTTCATATTCATGATCTTTTTTAAATTTTATTTTACCATATAATTCAAAATGCAATAAGGTTATTTATTTAAATCTATAAAAATTATAAATGCAAAACTTAACTGATTCTGCCACCAAGAAGGTTATTGGGGAGCAGATATTAAATGCGATTATTGTGGATGTTAATAAAGGTGATAATGGTGTGCTAATACTGGTGCAAATAATAATCCGATTGATACTAACTGATATTAGAAGTGTTGGTGTTGGTGGTGGTGGTGGTGGTGAAGCGGTTTGGTTATGCTGCTGTGCGAAAGGATGCCAACATTGAGATTACCATTATTTTGAGAGGAGATTGCTAAGGGTAAAAAGTTTGCTGTTCGGGGAAATGTGTAATGCTGAGAGGAGAATACCAACACAATGTTATAAAAAGTGCTGTTCGGGGGCTGTTAGAAATCATGGAAGGGGAGAAAAGAAACGTTGTTTTTCTTTCGGTAATGGTGCTGCTGGCTTTAATGCCATAAGTACCTCCATAAGATGGATTTTTTTAATTATTTGTGTTCTATTTCCTTTTTTAATTTCCATAAAAATTGGACCTCAGAAAGTAAATATATATACCCTTTAAAGGGTATATATTAAAATTATCTCGCTTTTAAGCTTTTCTGCTTCATTATATTTTTCTTGAATTTGATTATAAAGTGCAACCACATAAGATCCAAGCTTGGTTTTATCTGTTTTTATGGAATTTTTATTATTTTGATAATCTAATAAAAGATGTTTTGACATCTTTGAAACGATTGTTTTTATAGATAATAATTTTTCAAACAAATTTTTAAGTCTTTTTAAATTTGAAGTATCTAGTTTGCCTAGAGTATCTTTTTTAGAATATAAGTGAACAACCACATCATCAAGAGTACTTCCAAATAGATTAAATAGACTAAATATTTCTAGTACTTTTATTGACAGTATTCTAATTTCTGAAAATTTCTTTAATTCATTAGTTTCAATAGCGTTTAATAAAATACTATAAACATGCCTTCTATATCTAATAGATCTCTCGCTACTTGTATCAGATATCAATTCCCGCGGTGATTCTGCCCAATACATACTTCCGAAAACAGCCAACATTCCATATTGATCCGAAGGTTCTTCTTCCATTTTTTTTACATATTTTTCTCTATCTGCATTAGCTTTTTCTATTAAATTTATTAAATCATCAAGTAATTTATTTTTTATTCTTTTATCAGAATCTGCATTTTGATTTGAAATTATTCTCTTACTTGAAGTTCTTTTCTCATTTGTATTGGAATCTGGATTGCAAGCAGTTAATAAACAAACAAATATGCTTATAATCGTATAATATTTCATAAATATTCTCCTTATTTAAAATTTTACATTGTATTATTTTATATCCTGTAATATCATGTAATACAATATATTAAAATTGAATATATCAATCTAATATCAATATAATATGATTTTTAATAAATACAATTTAATTGTATATTTGATAAACAATAATGGTATGCAAATAGCAAAACACACTACCTTTTTTGAACCTAAATTCCACGAAATAAGATTTATTGTAGGTTTTGATTTTTTTTGGAGAAGTTGCAAACAGAAGTATAGTCACTGTAAAAAGGATTATTCCTAATCTTTTTAAATCCGTAAAACATCCCCAAAAATTCATCCTCTTCCCTTGTTGGAAATAGGGTAACGTATTTTTCTATTTGGTGAACAAATTTGTAAAAAAGACAAATACTTTTTCTGATTTTACGTCGAACCCCCCAAAATATTATTCAATCTGGTGTGGTATATGGTTCTATCGCCCAAGATTTCTTTCTTGAAAAAAGTGTGATTTTTTAAAAAAGCGATCTGTTTTCTATTAGTTGGAATACCCCTTTCTACTGGTTTTTTCACGCCTTCTCTGTTTTTATGAAGAATCTAATATTTTACCTCCTTTCTAGGCTCAGAAACTTCAATTCCAAATCTATCCACTAACTTTATCCTCCGCTGCCAGGGACACCTGGAGAAGTAGATTTTTAACGATGACCTAACAAGTTCTTTTAAACTTCTTTATAAAAAGAGTGAATATAGCTATATGTTTGCATCCCTTACTATAAAAGATAGACGAACCAATAACTATGAAGCCTATGAAATTGTATTAAATCCAAGGCTATTTATTGATACTATTAAGCTAATATTTGCTAAGTATCCAAATTTATCAAACGAGAAATTAAAACTCCCCACTGATGAATAATAAATAACCCGGTGGTGACATTTTTAATTAATAAATAGATTTATCTCTTAGAAGATACTCGAAGCACTTTAAGAAGCAAAATAAAAGATAATAATACTGTAAAAGTTAGTGATATTCAGGATGATTTAGAAAGATTAAAAAGTTATTTAAAAGAAATTAAAGGATAACTTGAAAATTCTAAAAAGGAAGAGATAATTTTTAAAGCCATAAAATGTGAAGTATATAGTGTAGATTATCCTAAATAATACTTAATTAATTTTTAATATAAAAAAATCAAGAAGATATTATTAAAACATGTTATAAAAAAAAAGATGCTTTTAAAAAAATAAATTTCTAGTTAATTAATATAAAAAACTATAAAAACTCTTTTTATAACCTACCAATAATTCTTACTAAATCATCTTCTTTTTCCCCATATATTTAGCACAAAAAGAATTAAAAATGTCAATAATATATGCTTTTTATAACTTTTTATATAGACTACAAACTCTTTATTTCTAATGTCTTTAGTTAAAGCTTAGTTAAGTTTGTTTATTCTTAAATAATTCTCATATCCTTTTATTAAAGACGAAATATAGACTTCTCCTTTTTTATTTTTTAGTACCTCAAAGTCATTAAGTAAAACCCTAAAATCTTCTTTGGTCAGTGAATAAAGACGGGCTACAATAAAATTATTTTCATTTTCTTTTTCTTTAAAGAATTCATCTTCGGTATCTAGATTGAATATTTTATTAACTTCTTCTTTACTAAACTCAAAATGTTCTAAGTAAAGTAAATATTTAAAGTTCTCCGGATCATTTTTAGCTATTAGTAAGGAAGTATTTTTGACTAAAGTTAAATATAGTGGATTAGCTAGAATTTCATCTTTTTCAGGTTGCGGCATTGGACATTGATATAAACA
Organism: Borreliella garinii; assembly: GCF_001922545.1. Lineage (NCBI taxonomy): Bacteria > Pseudomonadati > Spirochaetota > Spirochaetia > Spirochaetales > Borreliaceae > Borreliella > Borreliella garinii. The sequence goes on from NZ_CP018746.1 coordinate 18,456, forward strand.
TGATTTTAACACATTTGAATCAATAAATCTTCTTAGCAAAAAATCAAATGCTAATGAATTAAAAATAGATATAATAAACAATTTTTTATAAATAGATATTGGTGTTTTCTCATAATTTATATACATTGAATATACACAATAACAATTTTGAGGAGACAAAGTACTAATCATGGTTCTTATATCTGTATTTCTTGCAATTGCCCTATAGAATATTCTTTCAGTTTGATGCTGATTGTTTTCAGCTAATATTTTTTCTAAATCTTCTTTATCTATCCAGAAAAATTTAGAACTTTCTTTTGCATTCTTATTTTCAAAAAATCTTGAATTAAACTGATGAATATTAGCTCCACAATAAAGAAATATAAAGTTTTCATTATCATATTCTTTTAATAAAGATTTACGATTCTTAATACTCGTGTCTAAGCCTTTTTTAAAATCAATATATTCTTCACTAAAAACACTGAATTGACTAAACATTTTGTTGATTAAGCCAAATTCTTCATTATTTTTAAATTCTATTATTGACTCTTGAGCAGGAGATAGTTTTTTAATTTGGTCTATATTTAATTCAATTCCTTTATAAGGATCATCTTTATTGTCTTTTAAATCTCTAGTTATTTCTTTTAAAATATTATCACTATGTTGAATCATAAATTTTACTTTAAAACTAGATGTGGATTCTTTAATATTACTAAATTGAAATATCGCAAATTTAAACCGAGAATCCACATTTTTAAATCTTTTTTTGTTTTCAAATTGGTAAATATAATTAAGCTTATACTTACTAAACATATGTTTTCTTAGTAACCTAGAACTAGATTCGCTAAAAAGAGCCGAAGGTACTAAATAAGTTAAATTACCTTTTTCTTTTATTAATTTTAAATTAAATGTAACAAAGTATCTAAAAAGATTTGGATCACCACCACTAGTATAATCTTTAAAATCAAATTTATAAATATTGTTAATGGCAGTTATACTGTTTTTTTCTTCATTGTATTCAATATTCAAAGGATGCGTATCTTTACTAAGTATTTCTTCTTTTATCTTATTTTGTTCTTTTATGCTTAGTTTTCTATAACTAGGAATATGTTTTGAAAAAAATTCAGACTCATTAAACTTAATTTTCTCCCATGGAGGATTTCCAATTACAATATCAAATCCTTCTTGAATATCTGGAAACTCAATTCCATAGTGAAAAAATTTATAGTAGCTACTTAATTTTCTAATTTTTTCTATTTTTTCTTTATCTTCGCTAGAAGCTTTATTGCTTAATATATTTTCAATTAAACTAATTACAGTTGCAATATCACTAAATTCTATATTTAAAGATTTGTCAAAAGATAATGAATAAAGTTTAAGTAAAGAAAATATTATTTTTAAATTATCTGTATCTTCACTTTCCTCATATTCTTTGTATATCTTTTTAGATTTTTCTATATCTTCTTTAGTAGTATCATTAATACCTTTAATTTTTTGATAACTATCTTCTAAAATAGTTGTAATTTCTTTAATTCTTTTTTTAAATAAAGAAAATCCACCTTCAAATTTCTTTTTTGTAATATCAAAAAATTCATCTTTGGTATATCCTAGAAGGGCATTTCCTACTTTGATGTGATGTTCAATAAAGCTTAGTGGCGTTCCAAAAATAAAGGTATTAATCCATAAACTTAACATAGTAATTTCAACCGAAATAGGATTAATATCAACACCATAAATACACTTCTTTAATAGCATCCTTTTAAGTACCAATTCTTTACTTATACTATCTTGAACATCATATTCTTCACTTTCTTTAAGAATAGCTCTATATTCTTTATCAAGCTCTTTTTTTACATCTTCAAATTTATCTAGCTCGTACCATACTTTTTCTGTTAAGTAATCTAAACAAGAAATTAAAAAATGCCCTGATCCACAAGAATTATCAATGATTTTTATATCTAAAGGGGCCTTGGTTTTAAGCTGTTCTTCAATTGATGATATGACCATAAAGTCAGTTAAGTCATCTGGAGTATAATATGCTCCGCTTTTCTTTCTATCAAGCGATCTAGATGTGAGATAAATATTACCTTTATAGTATGTAGCAACTTTGTTTACTTTTTTGTTTTCAAGCTCTTCTTCAGTACGAATGAGATAAACTCCGTCTTCAACAATACGATGAACAGTAGTATCTGCAATTCTTAGATCATATTCAAGTAGAGTCTCGTATAATTCTCCAAAACTTTTGGGATCTAACTTTGAATACTCTACAAATTTTTCATCTTTAATGTTTTTTTCTTCAAAGAAAAGTATTTTAACTAGCACTTCTTCAAGCTCACTAATACTTAGTAAACTTTCATTATTTAAATATTTAACCTTGTCTTCTGCAAATAATCCTCCATTAAATATAGGAAACTTTATTGCATCACTTCCTTTATTAAGCAAGTTGAAAATTGTTATTATTTTTTTATATCCTAATTTCTTTTTTGTATTTTCATCATAAAAAAAATATCTAAAAGATATGGAAGATCTGTATAGCTTGTTTTCTTCTAATATTTTCTTAAAAATTTCGTTATCTTCAATATATGCAATAAAAAATATTCTTAAAATAAAAATAATTGATTCTTCAAGTATGCTAGCTAAAATATGTTGAGTAATTTCTTTGTCTGATACTTTAAATTCTTTGTCATATATATTTTTTGCAATTTTGAAGACTATAGAGTCGTCGGGCCTCTCATAAAGTATCTCTCTAAGAGTTTTTTGAATTATCTCTTTTTCTTTAGATATTTGTTCTTTTTCAATCTCTATTACATTGCTTGTCTTTAGATATCTTTCTCTTCTTATAAGGTAAATGAATAAAATAAACCATTCTTGTTCTTTGTATTCTTCTTTTTTTTCAATTTTAGAAAAATCAAATTCAATATATCTTTTTTTTCCATAAAGGACTTTAGATTTGTCATACAATCTCCATATCTTTCCATTTGAAAGTATCCCATAATGTTTTTGATATTGATTTAGATATCTATATAGCTGATCTTCTGCTTCTTTTACTTTATTTTTAGTGTCAAAACTAAATAATGGGCGCTTAACTTCTGCTATAAGCAAGATATCTTCAGTCAGAATAGGCTCATTATTTTTTTTAGCTTCTTCTAATTTATTATTAAAATCTGCTCTGTCTTTATCATTTTCAAAAAGTAGCATATCTACTCTAGACTCCACTCCTTCTATTTGTCCGACTTTTTGTTGTTCTACTGAATAATTTAGTTCTTCAAATATAGATCTTAGTAAAGACTCTGTATTTGCTTCTGTTGAATTATCATCTATTAAAGAAAGTTTCTTCTTTATAAGAAGAAAAAAGTCTTTTAGTTTATTAATACTCTCTTTTTTTATAAAATCCTTTGATAGTTCTTTATAAAGAGATATATTTGGATCATTTGTTTTTACAATGTTATTAGTTTTCATTATTTATGTTTACAAAAACCATTTATGTTATTTATAAATCTTTTTTAGCCCTTCTTAATATTCACAGTATATCCCAAAATTGGTTTTTTTAAAAGTTTAAAAACCAATCTTAGACAAGTCGGCCAAAACTTGTTTTAATATTTGTTTAACTGTAAATACTTTATTTTTAATATAAGACTATTCAAATCTATTGCCAGCCTTTTCTATATATTTCTCAGCATAATCAATTTTATACAAGTCCAATTGTATTAAATAATCAAAAATTTGATCTAAATAAACATCTATAAGATAAGTTATTGTTTAAGGCTTCATGAACACAATTAGAGTTATTAATTTATTTTTTATAAGGTAACCCATGACATCAAAAACATCTAAAACACTTTTTCTTTAATCCTAATTTTTCTTAAACACCCTCTAATTTGTGAAGCATAGACAAAAAAGGTTTCTATCCTTTTCATTTTTAAAATCATAATTATCTGGTCTTTTGTTAATTTCTTCTTTAGAAACATCTTGTTCAGAATTATGAAATCAGTAAAGATTTAAAAAATTCCTGTAAAAACTTATCAGTATAAAAAAAGTATGAATAATAAACATTTTTTTATTCATAATTATCCTCTCTTAAAATTAAGAGATAAGCCAAAGTTCTTAATTTACAATTTTTTAACAAGTAGAGGGGGTAGAGAAAAACAATAATCCTAAATATTTGCTAAAAAATGAAACTAAATTAAAGGAAACTATCAAAAAAAAGGTTTTATCAATAGAATTAATCTGGATGAAGAGTTACTAAGCTGTATAAGAAAATTTCAAATCAACAAAAAGATTTTTTACATAAATTATCTTATTACTTTACAGCTAAATATACAAACACAGCAATAGAGAGATTGTCAATCTAAGTATACAAAAATGATTTAAAGTTAATAAAACCAATAAATACTAAGCCCTAGGATTTAGATTTTAAAATGAAAAAAACCCTTTTCCGGGCATCTTTTCGACATTAAACTAGGCAAAATAAACTTAAGCCTATTAGAAATAATAGATTACCATTAATTAAACATTAAAGTCAATAAAACTTAAAAATTTATTTATTCCTTTTCTTTTTAGAATTATCATATTTAATTATGATCTCTGATAAAATATCTTTTTTATTTTTAAAAATCTCCTTTAAAATAAAATAGACTCTTTTGGTATCTTTTTTACAAAAATCATATAATTCATTATCTTTTATTAAAATTTTAATTAGGGTATTTTCTTTATTATTTTTATTTACATTTTCTTGATTTATTTCTGACACCCCCCCTTGTTTTTGTATAGCATGATATATGCTATTAAAACCTACTTCCTTAATTTTATCAATAGAAACAACACCTTCTAAAACCTTTTCATAAACCTTTAAATATGTATAAGCCTGAGTTTTTGCAATTATAAAAGATTTTATAAATTGCTCAAAGCTTTTAAAACCATCATATTTATAAAGTTCTTTTTGCTTAATTTTATATAAAATTTTCATTCTTTGAATTTTATTATCAATATCATCTTTTAAATTAAGCTTTAATTGGTCTTTTAAATCATTATAAATGATTAAATTTTCATCTTGATTATTATTTGAATTTTGGCTTTTATCAATAAAATCTTCAAATCTGTCATTTAAAATGATCTCTTTTTTATTTTGTTTTTTATTTTCTTTTTTCGCCATTTTGCCCTCCTATATTTATTTTTTGTTTTAAAGCGCAAACTTCTATATAGTTAACCATTAATTCTCATTTAAAAAATAAATTCCGACTAATGATATGAAACAAAAAAGACATATAGGAAATCCTATACTACTAATATGTGAATAAATATTGCCACAAATTTGAATTTGTGGCAATATTTATAATTTTTTGATAATAAATAATTACCAATAATCAAAAATCGTTCGGTTCTGAACGATACAAGAAGCTATTTTAAAAAAAAGATTATATAAATAGTAGTTAATTAAAATATATTTTTAAATTATTTTAATTCTTGATACTTTGGGAGCTATTTACAATTCTATTTTTAATCAAGCTTATTTAAAAAGGTTTATACTAGTTATTGCATTGAATTATGATATTTTTTTTGTTAAAGAGTCAAGCTATCCCTTAGCTTAAATATTCTTAAAAATGGTTTTTAGCTTTAATTTTTAAAAAGGTTGAAATTTATTATTTTATATATTATAATTTTTAACTATTAATTAATAATTAAATACACATTAAACTAGGAGATAAAAAAATGAAAGCTGTTGTATCTAATTATAGCTACCAAATTAAATCTAATAAGTTACTTTCAAAAGACTGCAAACTTAAAAAAATAATTTCAGTTATTATTTACTTAAATAAAGAGTTTGAAAAAAAATATAATGTATCAATACATAGAATTCATTTTGACTCTGCAAAACTAAAAGGGCTACGAGTTCACCATCAAGGAGACATACTTCGCGTACTAAACTCAAATATATATAAAGAAAATAAAAAAGAAACTACAATTAATACGCTAAGAATAGATTTAAGATTTTTAGTTAAGCTGAAAGCATTAGAAAAAAGAATACTAACATTTTCAAATAACTTTGGAGAATTCAAAGGAAAGCTCTGTATATATAAAGTGTCACCCATTGCACATAAATTGATTGATACATATTTTAGTAGCACTAAAGCAGACTTAATTAAGAAAGTAAAGGAAGAAAAAGATACTCTAAAGGAAAAAAAAGAATCTTTTAAACCTCAAAATATCACTGAAAATATCACTGTATATAATAAACAATATATAAATATATATAATAAGAATTCTATAGAAAGCTCTTTCTTTAAAAGGATTAAATCAATGATTTCTAATACTAAAGAACCAATTAAAACACTAAAAAATACTTTATTAAACTATAAAGATTTTAAAAATTATCTAAAATATGATTATGAAGTAAAATATATTAAAGAATTTTTCTTATCTAAACTAAACCTCTACAAACACAAAATTCACTTTATGAGAAAAACTGCACCTTATAAAACCGATTTTTATACTCTTGCAGGAGAATTTAAAGATACTTATACTACTAAATGGAAAGTAAATAAAATAACTAGCTTTTCAGGACATGCTGGCATAATAGCTAGTAATATTTTAGCTGACATTTTGAAAAAAGGATTAAAATTTGAGTAATTTACTTGAAAAACTCAAAAACAAAAAAAATAGCATAGAAAAAAAAATTATATTCAATAGAATTGAAGAAGTAAATAGTAGAAAAATATACTACACAAAAATATTTAAACATCTAATTGGTTTTAAAATTACAAATAAAGGAAAAAGGCTGAGACTTACTTTTCAAAAATTTAATAACGCCGAAGATTTTCTTTTTTTCAATCTCTTCCCTTTAAAAGAAGATGATAAGTTCTTAGAAATAAGATATAGACATGATAAACTCGACAAACCTTTTTTTCTTAAAAAAGAAAATAATAAAACTTATGCAATAAAAAAGCTCTATTATATAGAATTTGCCTTTAAAAATGGCTCTATTAAAGCATATGTTCAATCTTTAAGAACACTTCTGAGAAAGAATAAAGAAAACACCGAGTATTATCAATTTAATTTATCACACTTGAAAAAAATGGAAAAAAAAGTATATGAATTTTATAATAAAAAATTAAAAGATGAGGGGGTTATAAATAAATGGATCAAAAAAAACCAATTATAATTACACTGGCAAGTTTAAAGGGGGGGGTTGGAAAAAGTTCGCTTTCTATAATTTTTTCTTATGTATTAAAAGAATTAGGCAAAAAAGTGCTATTAATTGATTTAGATCCACAAAATTCTTTAACTTCTTATTTTAATCAATATATTTCTAATATTAAAAAACACAATGTTTATGAATTTTTAAAGGGAAATACCTATTTTGATAAATGTGAAAATAAAATTAATGAATTTATTTCTATAATTCCTTCTCATCCTGTTTTAGAAAAATTTAACACAGATGATATAGATTATAAAGAAATTATTTTAGAATTTAGATTAAATAAAAGTACTAAAAGTTTTGATTTTGATTATATTATAATAGATACTTCTCCTAGTAGAAATTTCCTTTTAAAGAATGCTTTAAATGTTACAGACCATATTATAATCCCAGTTCAAGTAGAAAGATGGTCAATAGAAAGCTTTTCTATTTTAACGGAAACTATCAATAATATTCAAAATATTAAAAATAAAAAATACAATATTTCTATTATAGAAAACCAATTTATTAAAAATAGGAACACCTTAAAGGAGGTGGAGGATGTACTGTATAAAAAGTATGGTAAATATATAAAAGGAAAAATTCACTTTTCAAATAGTATAAAAGTTTTTATAAACGATCTTTTAGAGCCTTCTTTGAAAGAAATTTATTATAGGGAAGCTGAAAATGCTTTAAAAGATATACTATAAACTATTATTTTTATAATCTTTTTGATATAGCAATAGTAGTTCATAAAAGTATTCAGATTTTATCTTAGAAATTTTCTTTATTATAAAATAATTTTAAATCTTCTTTTAATTTTTTCTAATTCCAGGTCAATTTCAATAAGCCTAACTATGAATTTATAACTTATTGTAGCCTGCTAGCTAGAATTACTAAATACTTTAACCAATATATCTTATTTTTGATCATTAGGTTTTTATTCAACTATTTCTTCTTCTAATTCTTCGTCTCCAAATTCTTCTCTGTCTATCATCTCCTATTCTCTCTTCCTGCTTCTAATTCTCCTTCTATTATGATGCCATCGAGTCATCTATAAATTCTGCCTCTCCTCTTCCCGGCATCGGACTCCCCAATAATGGTTTTTTTGTTTTTTAGCAAATGTTTTTTAAGTTCAGATAATTGAATTAAATATATCTTATTATCTTTAAATTCTAATAAAATATGATCTTTATGTTTTTTTATAGAACCTAATTTATTATTATTGCCGATATTTATAACTTTTAAAGCTGTTTTAATGCCGAGGAGCATAGCTTTAAAATCATATCTTCTTTTAGATTTTACTTTAAAAAGCTCTTGATTATTAATACAATCTTTAACTATAATCCTACTATTTTTTCTTTTATACAAAGTGTAGTATTAGTTCCCTTTTTAGTATCTATATTTTTTTATCGGTGAGATTCAAAACTGATTTGGCCTTTACTTTAAAACTGTATTTTTGGTTTGATCGGGAATCATTTGAAAAAAGATTACATAAAAAAATAATAAACATAAAATTATATTAATAATATATTTTTTCCATTTATATTCCTTAATTTAACAATACTTCATTTAAAAATATATATTAAATTTTTTATTAACTATTTTCTAATAATATTAATATTATAATTAATAAATATCTTTTTAAAAATAAAATTTTTATAAAAGCAATAAAAGATGTAAGTGTAAAAATACAAACTTATAAGGATGGTATTAAAAGCAAATCATAAACAAAACAATTTTTTATTGCTACATTTTTAGGTGTAATGTAAAGGAATGCTATGTATAGATAAGATATCATCTATTGCATATAAGCTGCTCGATGTTTGTTTTAGTAGCATAAAGCATGTCTTTATAGAGGAAAGTAAAAGAATAAAAGGGCAATCTTAAAGCTGAAATATCACTATATGTATAACCAATTATAATAATATATAGAATAAGAGCTGTTAAATATATTTTTTAAAAAATTCTAATAAACAAGAAATTAAAAAGAAAGAAAAGAAAAATAAAAAAATTTAAAGACCCATGCGCTTCTAAATGAATAATAAATAAAGAAACCAATTTTAGTAGAAATGATAAAATATATAGCTAATAACATTTTAAATAAAATGAGCTAAGGGTTGAGCAACTTACTATAAAAAGTAAAAGTAAAAGAAATAATAAATAAAAAAGTAAAAAAGAATTAAAATATAATGTGAATATAAATAAGCAAAAAAATAACTGCTTTGACTAGAATTGAAGAAATAGATAATAAAAAAATTTTAAACATTTGATAAAATTTAGGATTATCAATAAAGAAAGTAAATTAAGTCCAACTTTTCAAAAACTTAATAATAAAAATAATTATTATTAAATTAATTTCTTCTCCTTAAAAGAAGATAATAAATTGCTAAGAATAAAATATGGCTTGAATAAATTAGAAAAGACTTTTTTACAATAAAAAGCAAAAAAAAGCAGGAGTGATATATAAATGGATAAAAAAGCAAATATTACAACAATCGCAAATCTTAAAAGAGGTTTAAACAAAAGTGCATTATTTGATATTAATAATAAAATTCAAAGAATGAAAATTTTGTATGAAATTAAACAAAAAGAATTGTCTAAATATGATGATTTTGCTAATTTTAGTGATTTTATAAAATTTTTTGAAGTTGCAAAAAGCAAAGCTTATATATATTTAAAGATTTATGAAAAGGTTTTAGATAGCAAAGTATCCATTGATAAAATAAAGAAAGTGGGTTTAAAGAGAATATTAAAAGATATAGAAGGTAAAAATTCTTAAACGAAGATATTTATAGTGCACCAGATATTAACGAAAGTATTTCTATTAGAATTTTAGTAAAAAATAAAGAATTATATGATTTTTGTAAACAAGACTCTACAAGATTGTACTTTATTATTGAAAGAATTTATAAATAAAAAAAGGAGATTTTAACAAAGAATAACAAAGAATATTCCACCTATAATTTCTATGAAATTATAGGTGGAATATTCTTTGTTATTCTTTGTTAAAATACGAAGCTAGGCAAATAAAAAGAAATTGTAATATTGATTTATTGTCATTGACTATATTAGCGTAATTACTACGTTGCAGAATAATACTCTTTGTTATGAGCAAGTTGCATTTTTGAGTCGCAATATACGTGTACTTGCTTTTTTTGAGTTTGAAATTTCAATAATAGTTCTGTCACAAGTTGCCAGAAGAGATGAGGTTAGGGATTCTGGTTTGTCAACTTTAGGAGAAAATCGGGCGCATTAGCAGGATGCTGATATTGTAATTTTTTACATCAAGAAAATAGTGGAATAAAGGGGAAGGTTTAGCTAAAATAAAAGTTATCGTTGATAAAAATAAACGTGGGGCGCTATTGGTATTACAACTATGGACTTTACACCTAAGTTTGGTATGTTTAGAGATAGAAAGTAATGCAAAAAAGTATTTGAACATTATTTACTTTTTTGTAAAATTTCTAAAATTTTTAAGTTTGAGTCTCTTGCCTTCGTCAATTTTGAAAATGTGCTGTTAATTTAGCCTTGATTTATGTTACAATGTGTTTAGCGGGTAAATAAATTATGAAATCAGTGTTGACAATAACAAATGTTAATGAAGAACAAATCTATAAAGAATTCTTGCGGCTGGGAATGGAACAACTAATAGCACAAGATTTGTCAAAAAGATATTATCACAATGAGCTTACATATAGAGATTTAGAAAATTTAGAAAAACAATTTGGAATAAAGTTTGATAATCTTGTTTCTAAGATTGATAGTGTAGAAAAGAATTTAAATACCAAGATTGATAGTTTAGAAAAAAATTTAGATACCAAAATAGATGGTATAAAAAACGAATTTAATGCCAAAATAGATAGTTTAAATACTAAGATAGAAAATCTAAATACTAAGATTGATAACGTAGAAAAGAATTTAAAACAAGATATGTCTAATTCGGCACAAGATCTAAAAAAAGATATTCAAATTAATAGCAAATTATTATTGGAAAAACTCAAGATAAGCAACAGAATAATAATTCTTATTACAGCATTAGTAGTTCCTATTGCTATATCTAGTATGGCAAATATTGTTATGTCGATAATTGGCAACTATCTCAAATAGAAATCACAAAGAATTTTTTACCCATAATCAATTAAGAAAAAATATTTTAGATATAATTCGCTTTTGCAATTTGCTAGTATTTTTATAGATTCTTAGATGTTTTAGATTGACATTAATATATCATTTAAAGTATGTAAACCTTTGCAAGGTTCCTTTTAGGTAAAGAAATTTAAAATCAACTTTATAATAGTAAGTTTGGTTTCGATAGAGCTATTTAGGTAATGCTTTAGATTGCTCTGATTGATCTTTAAGAGTGAGAATGGCTTAATGTAATCAAGTTTTTGAGATAGATGTATAGTGGATGAGAGAATATGTTTGAATTTGTAAACCGTTGTTCAACGTATAAGAAAGTATATCGGATTTGAAATTGTAAGGAGGAGTTTTGATATTTTGATTTTTTAGATGAGTTAATGGAATTCCAGAAGCCATAATAATCCAAGTAATTGGTGATTAGTGCTAGAAGAATTTATAAGATGTTCATTAATTAGAATGAGGTTCGTAATTTTTATCGGTTTTGACTGTTTGAAAGTCTGAATTTGGTGTATACATAGACTATTGTATTATGTTTTAATTTATTTTATAAATTCATCCTCACCTAAATTTCATAGAAATTATAGGTGGAATATTCTTTGTTATTTTTTTGATAAATATTATTAATTTATAATTATTTAATGTTAGACTTTTATTTATAGTGTTACCTTACCTTCTAGACTAGAAATATAGTAAATGTTAATAAGGTATTTCATTGTTTTACGCGAAAAAATCTAATAAAGTGTTGCTAATTTAAAAGAAGGAGAAATAGTGCTATTTTATATAGCACTATAAATATAATAATTAATTATGAAAAGCATAGTTGATGGGATGGGCCTAAACTATACACAAAAGTTAGTAATAATAAATTGCCTAAATCTTGATCCAATAATAAACCTAAATTTCAATTTACTTACAAAACCAAACGTTTACTTGTTCTCAAGATGTTTTTCTGCAAATTTAACACTAGGAGAATTAAAATTGACTGCCGAGTTTGCTGCTTCTCCTTTAGCCTTAATAGTCTTAGCTATTGTTGTTAAGCCTTCATTAATAGCTTTTAGTACCAACCGAGATAAAGCATCAACAGTTTTATTGGCAGCATTTTTAACAAGAGCTCTGATAGCATCACCATCACCACTTGGTTCTCGACCCATTTTCACAGCAAACTTTCCGTTTTTAGCCATTCCCCTCAAAACAATAGCGGCTGCAATCTGAGTATCTTTTTCCATATTGCCCGTGAATGCAGTAGCATCCAAATTGTCATCTCCCCCAATGGCAGCTTCAATCGGATTTGTAGCTTCATTGGCATTCTTTCCCTCTGGTACCTCACCACTTTCAACAGTCTTGGCAGCAGCAACAATAGCTCCTAATATCTGCTTCCCACTAGCATTTTTAACAGCCTCAGCAGCCTTCTTAATATTCTCTGGATTAGCTCCACCTCCAATCTCATCAGGTGGAATAACACCACTATCAATAACTTTACCACCCTGATCACCCTGTTTCCCAGAGAACATCTTGCCCGCTTCCTTATTGTTACTATCGATGCTTGACTTTGTAGCTTTATCACCTTCAGCTTTTAATTCATCAGCAATACCGGCCGCCTCAACAATCTTCTTTATTCCTTTAGCAATCTCGACAACACTTTTTACATCAGCTTTGGTTGCTACATTACCACTACTCTTAACCTCGACAACTTCTCCCATAGCTTCAGTTGCAGTTTCGGCTACAGTCTCAACAATAGTATTAGCAGCATTTATCATTTTCCCTATCATATCGTTAATTTTACTTATTTCATTATCAACAGGGTTTACTGTGCTATTATCTTCTTTAGCAGTATCAGTATTATTTTCCTCTGTTGTCTTAACACTTTCTTCACTAATTAATTTAGCAAATTTATCTTTGGCTTTATTTAATGTTTTAGCCATGCTATTAAAATAATTTTTTACCTCAGATTTTTTTGGGTTTGGGTTAAGGCTTGGAAAGCCATCAATCAACCCATCAAATGAGGTAAATTTTGGGGTTTGGATTGAATTAATAGCTTTTCTAGTATCGCTTTTACAATTGATAAAAACAAGAAAAACTATTGTAAAAATTGCACTTGATATTTTTTTCATATAGTATCCTTAATAAAAAGTATAAGAATATCATCTTAACTTAAAATTGGTGATTTAGCAAGTTTATTGGCTATATAAAAGACATACATAATAATTTAAGAACTCTTTAAGAGAAAAGAATATAAATAAACAAGTTACACATGTAAACGCTTACTTTAGAAAAGTATATTTTTTTATTTCTCCTTTTTAGACTGCTGTAGTTAACTTTTACTAACCAGTTCTTTTTTTTTCTGATAGAATTACCATGTAAATTAAGTATATATGTTTTTGTCAAATGTGGTGAGTAAATGATGTCTTATATCTCCCCCAAAATATAATGTTGTAAGGATACCTATTATTATTTTTAATACCAATAGAAGGCCTTAATTATTTCAGTTATCATCTGAGGTTTGAAAATTACTTTGGATTTCAGTTAACTTATGATTCAAATCCCCAATTTCTTTCTCTATAGATGAAAAGGATCTAAATATAACTGTGTGTTTTTTCTATTTTATCCAAAATTAGTATCCCTTATAAATAAATTACTTTGACTATGAAATTTTTCTTGCATATTTCCAAACAAATTATAAAGTTTATAATATTTTTCTTTGAATTTAATAATTTCTTTACCTGTATTAGAATTACTAATAAGATTTTGTGTAACTTTAGCTTTCAAAAGATTGCTTTTAGTACTGAATCATATTTTCTTTACTTCTAACAAGTTCTGTAGTATTTTATTGGGTTTTTGTTGGATATATAAATTTTAGCAGAGAAGGGATGGAAAAGAGTTTTGTCAGTTCGACTGGACATATTCAAATTGCTAAAGAAAACCATTTTAATCCTAAATTTAGCAGTCTTAAGGGGGAGTTGTTGCTTGAAGAAAAAGATATTAATTTTATACGAGATGAAATAATTAGTTATGATAGATTACAATCTAATAATTTAATATTTAATTTTGATGGGCTTCTTGGAAATTCTTCAACAAGTAATCCAGTTTTTAAATTTGTCTATTAAGAACCTAGATATAATTACAATCAGTCTGTCTTTGCTGGGGGAGGGCTATTTTTCATGATTCTAATGCAGGTGAATTTTTACTTGGGAGTCATTTAGCTGCTTCATTTGGTATAGAAAAAATAATTGAAACCAGTTCTATTTTATACTAATGACAAATTTGTTAGGAAAAGGTTTGAATTTTTAAAATATTAAAGTTGCTGGAATTATAAAATTCCCATTTTCAACAGCAGATAATATCTTTGCAATTACTATCTATTAAGACTTTAAAAAACTTATTTGTATTTGAGTGTAGGGAGGCACACGTGATCCAAGTGTTTTTAAAGGATAGTTCTACTTTAGGGACTTTTAAAAAATAAATTAGATAATTTTAAAAAAATAAGGGGATTTTATTTGATTATAATGACTGATTTGAAATTAATTCCTACTTTAAATCTCTGTTTTAGGAATCACTAGAACAACATTTGTTTTTATATTGTTCTTAGTATCTCTTCTTATATTCATTGAATTTTTCCAGATAATGAGACAGCATTAAGTATTAAACGTACTAGAGTACTGGGTACGTTAATAGCAATTGGCTTAACCAAATTATAACTTTTTTACTCATTATTTTTAGAGATTATCATTATATTTGTCATAAATATCTTTATAGGAGTAATATTGGCTTATTTGGGCTTATTTTGCTAAACTTTTTATTCGTTTTAGAAAATTAATTTCATGCCTTTAGGGGCTATTCAGAAACGTATTACACTAACATATTTTATTATGCTAGTGATATAATATAATACAATACGTTTTAATTTTTATGTTGGTTCTTGCTATTTTTTCTTCTGTTTTACCATTTATTAAAGCAAGTAAAAAATCAATAGTGTTAAGAAAGATGGGTTGTCAATTTATTTTATAAATTCTTTAAACAAAGAGAAAAATGGATTGATTAATTTCCATTAAGAGATGGAGGCGCGTTTTTAGGAATGTTTTATGGGTTTGAAAAGATTTAAGGTTTGTTGTGATGCTTTCATAAACCGAGATTAAATAGAATCCTTATTTTAGGATATCCTAAAATAAGAATATTTTTTTATACAATACAAATTTCTTAATAAGAAAAGAGAAATCATTTTAATTTTACACTTTTTTTCCTAAAAACAATTTCAAATATTTTTTTATTTTTTGAAACTGTTGATCAATATTGGGAATAGGATCATCAAAGCAATTGTGTTCCTCATTATCAGAATAAATATGCGTATCCTGATCAAACAATAAAAGATTTACTAGGTGCGGGGGATCCTCAATGCAAAGATAAAATAAAAAAACTCGATTTAGAATGAATTATTATTAACCATTATTTTAATTTTGAAGAACAAGTTAAGTAATTCTTTAGATTTTTTAGAGCTCAAACTTAACAAAATCGTCAAAAATTTTTTTATCATAGTTTTCAAATAATGGCGTAAGATGATTTAAATAATCCTTATTCAATTTATAGATGATATTTTTCATATCACTCAAAATATAATGCTCAACTGCGTTCAATTTCAAACCAAAGAGTGTGTCTTTTTTAGTAAAAAATCATTATGTTGTATTTCAAAAATTTCATACTTTTTGTGTTAGAAAAATTAGTTTAATATCAAAAAAACACAATATTTCTTGTCAATTTTTTTATTACTTTGAGAGATGTTTTTTTTAAAAAAAATAGAAATATCTCTTAATACGAGATTGAATATGTATTTTTTTTTATGATTTTGTTACCCCCTAAAAGGGAAATATTGGATAATGTGAATTTTTGAAAACCGAGCTGAAAATAATGTCATATTGGATCTTATGGTGGTGAAAACAAAACACCATATATTTATAATACAATATATGGTGTTTTTATAAAAAAACAGCTTTAATTAAAAGTGTAATTTCTTTCCAAGAATTAATAGACTTTATTTGGTTGATAAAGAGAAATATGGTAGTATTTATCTTTTATGTGATTTGCTAGATTTTTTAGATTGGTTTTAAGGTTGTTGAAATCTTTACTATAAGCGTCAATGGTTGCGTTTAATGTTTTTGCAAAATTTTGCTTTGTCTTTAAACTATGTTCCCTATCTTGTAGTAGCTCTTCGGCTTTTTTTTTGCTTATATTTTGTATTTTTATTGAATGTATTTTTTCTATTTGAAGCTGAATATCTCTAGATGTTTCAAGAAATATACGAGCTATTTTTCGGTTTTGATCATCATTGTCAAGTTTTTTAAGAATTTCTTTTAATAGCAATATTTTTTCTTTTTCGTAATTTAAGGATGAGTAAATTATTCTTTTTAATATCATTTTTGTAATGTTCATAAAAACCTCATCTTTTTGAAGTTTAAAAGTTTCTAGGAAATCAGATTGTGCATCAATATTAGCTATTTGTATATCTTCTTGTTTTTTTTGATCTTTCAGATCTTTATCAATTTTTTCTAATTTTGAGAGTAAGATTTTTTCTTGAGGCTTTTGATTTGAATATTTTGGATTTTGAGATTCATTTTTAAGATCTTGATTATTTTCTACTAGATTTTTTGAATTAGTACGGCTTTTTGTTTTTTTTAGATTTCTAGGATTGGTATGGCTCTTTAGCTTGTTTGGATTAACGTTGTCAAGAGGTGTACATGATATACAAATTGATGTTAATATTGCTGTAATAATTTTAAGCTTACTGATATTTGATTTTTTTTTTCAAAACATTCTCCTTTTTATATTAAATGTAGTATTTATTAATTTAAATATAAATATATAATATAATAATTTAATATTATTTTCAAGTAATATTAAAAATTATTTGATATTAAAAATTTAATTTCTACTTCGTGTTTTTAGTTTGAGCCTGGTTGGCTTATATGAATAAAAAAAAGAGAAAAATTAACTTCTTTTTTAAAGAATATTAAGCACAGAATATTAATTTTTTGTTTAGATTAATCGGTTTGATTTAGTAGATAAAGAGTTTCTTAGTATATGGTTGCAGATTTTTTCATTGGTTTCGAGTATTATTTTTTTGTTTAGAGTGCTTGTTAACAATATTATTAAAAGTTTTTTTATCTTTTAGTAAAGATATACTAGAAATGTCTATATTGATTGTATGATAGCACTTTGCTAAGTGAGGTTTTTAGTAATATTAAAACTCGCAAGTATTTATTAATTTAGGAAATTTTTAAATTTTATATGCTTATTGCAGAAATGACAAAAATTTTTATTTTAATGAAATTAGTTAATATCAAAATTTAAAGTTAGTTCTTAGCCCTCCTATAAGTAGTACCAACTTGGCTGTACAAAGATCCATACTGATTAATTTAATTTTTTTAAAAAACTATGAATTTGTAAGAAAAGCTAAATAAGATATTTATGTTGGATTTTATAACTTAAATTGGAACCTTTATTGAAGTTATTATGATTTTTCTAAAAGAAATAACAAAATTATTAACAAACATATGCTGATATTTCGATATCATTGTAGAAGAAATAGTTTTAGTAAAAATTAATTAGTACAATTATGTAATTGTTATTTAAAGGCATGCAAAAAGGAATGCTTGGAAAAAGTATTAATGATTTAGTATGGTATTAGTTTGTAAGACAATTATTATAAATCAGAATGGCATGGATCCTCTTTGCATAAAATTAGATAGATGCTTTTCATTAAGGGACACTTGCGATAGTTGTAATATTTTGCATAATAGAGATATAAATGTAGCTCTAAATCTTAAAGCTTATTATTACAAGGAAATAAAAACCAAGGCAGACTGTCGCCTGAAGCATTCTTTTTTATAATTTGTTATGTCACCTAGAGGGAGTATTAGGAATGCCAGCCCAATACCCCAAAAAACAAGATTAGTTGATCATGCTTATTGTTTTTTGGATACTTAATAATTTTTGTCTTTAAACTCGAACTGAACACAATATTATACTTGAATTTTAATTATAATTTTCATTTGAAAAATAATTTAAATAAATTTCAAATTACTGCGTGATAAGTAGTAATCATTACTAATGATACACCCATGATACGAAACCAAGTAACTTTTATCTAAAGTAACACGTGAGGCGGGATGTTTTGTTTAAATCGAATAAAACATCCCGCCTCTATTCCAATTACGAATCAATTTAGTCTCTTATATAATAAGAGAAGAGATGAGATATTTTTAATATATACTAAAAGATAATAAATTTATTTATTATCTTTTAGTATATATT
>NZ_CP018747.1 GCF_001922545.1 Borreliella garinii
TTACTTTTACTATCAACTTCATGAGCAGCAGCAAGTCTTTTCATACATTCATAGTAAAGCTCCATTTCTCTTATTGAACACTCTTTTATAAGATCATTAAGCTCAACTTTTAAAGAATTAATATTTTCATTAACACATTTTGCATTTTTCTTGTTACATTGTTTATTTAAAGAGTCAATTTTAAATCTTAAATCGTCTATTTTTGAAAGCATACTAGCAAGTTCAATACTAGAATATTGTTTGAATGCACGTATAAACCCTAATTCTAAATTAGCGCGCTCTAAATCCAATTCGCCTTTAACTTTTTTGGCTTTAACTTCAGATTTAAAAGTTTGTGCTACAAGGTGTTCAAAAGTATCCTCACTAATTGTTACTCTAGAGTCCTCATTAACAGAAATCTCCCCACTTTCCCATTTTTGTCTCATTCTCCACACATTTACTCTAGAAACTCCGAGCCTAGCTGCTATTTCTTTATCACTTAATGATCCTTCTCTAAAATATGCAACATAATCATCAAAAGATCTTTTAACTTTTTTCAAAAGCATTTCTCCAAAGTAACAAAATTAACAAATTATTACTCTAAATAATAAACCAATTTAATAAATTGTTAATACAACCCGTTAAATTATTTACATCTATTAACTGCTGATCTATATTAAAAATGCTTATTATTATAAAAATCAAACATTCAAAATATATAAAAGGAGAATTTATATGTTTCAAAAACAAATATTTATAATATTTTTATTATTTATATTATTTTTATTGCTTTCAAAAGGACCCGGGGGTTTTTCATATAATCAATCTAAAGACGATGGGTATATGGAAAAATATTTTCATAAGAAAGGAAAAACAGCTGTAAAGCTTTCCTATTTTCATACTTCAAGGATAGTAAAAGAAAGTCCATATTGGGGCAAAGGAACTTTATCTACTATCTATACAGGAGAAGATGAAAAGTTTAGTGGTCTTAGTTTTATCAATTCAAGGTATATTAAATACGGTAAAAAAAATTATTATAAAATGTTTACTGTAAGATACTTTTACAGAGAAAATGAAAATGATGATTATGGATACCCTATGTTAAGGGATAAATATATTACCCAAATAAAAATTAAATTTTCTTTTGATAATGAACCACAAGAAATTATAAGAGAATTAAATGAAGGATTTATAGATGGAAGAAACATGTGGGAACTTCATAAAACACATTTCTATAGCCGTGAAGAGTTTTTTAGGATTCATTTAAAAACTTCTGACCCAGGCATAGAAAATTTGCTTCCAAAATTATTAAAACATAAAACTGTAACAATAACAATAGAAGTTCCCGGAAGTGAAGATCCTGAAAAACAAACTTCATCTATAACTTTTGATCTTGATGGTTTCCAAAGATTATACAATAAATACGGCTCATATTTTTACTAAAATAACAGAACAAGACTGATTATTAGTCTTGTTCTGTTTAATTTATGTTTTTAAAAACAATTTTTTTTATTTTATTCTTTTTTACTTTCTACAGCCTCTTGTCCATTATTTTCAAGCTCTTCTTCAATCTGTTTAAGTGCATCATCTATTATTCCTTTAGTCATATCGCTAGTACCAGCGCTACTAGAATAATTTGCACTTAAACCTAATTCTTGGGCCTTAAGCCAAGCTTGTCCTCCAATTTGCCCTTGACCTTTGACTTGCTCGCCACTAGTTTCTCCAGTTGTACTATCAACTTGGCCTTTAAACTCTTTAAATTTCTTTTTAGCCTCTTCTAAAGCCTTTTTTCTCTCATCTTTTTTCTTTTTCAAGCTCTCTTCAAAATCCTTTAATTCCTTTTCAAGTTTTTCTTTCTCTTCTTTTTTATCTTTTAATTTTTCATCTAATTCTTCTCTTATTTTCTTTATCTCTCCTTCGTACTCAAGATATGTTTCAATAGGAGTTTTTTTATCCGATTTTTCTATCTTACTCTTTAATTCTTTAATTTTTTTTTCAATCTCTTCTTTTTCTTTATCTTCTTTTTGTTCTTGTTGACCACCACTTTGTGCCGCTTTTAATACAGGTGTGTTATCATGGCGACTTGACGGTAATGTTGGGGATGGATTAAATAGGCTATTATTAGGGTCATCACCCTGCATTAATTCTTTATCTAAAAATCCCTCAACTTGTTCTTTTGCGTTTTGTTTTAAATCTTCACTACTTGCATAATTCTTGCAAGAAAGTATCAATGCAAAAACAGCACAAATAATAAACATTATCATTTTTTTATTCATAAGTTCCTCCGTAAGTCTCAAAGATAACACAATCTCTAATAAATACAATTTTTTAAAGATTTAAATATATAATTTTGTTACATTTCGGATTACAAAGTAACAAAACTCAAATGTAATTTTAACCAACTCTCAAAAATCTCTCCATTGCAAATGGCGGGGTCATTACAAATGATTACAAAACAGATACAAATTAAATTTCAGGGTCTTTGCTATATATCACTTAAAGTATTATATCTTTCTTAAGTGCCTCCCCTAGAAATTGCCACTTCCGCTTATTACAGCTATCCTACATCCCAAATTCTGCATGCAATGAGAAGCACCATAATTTGACTAAAATTTTAAGTTTTTTGTAAAATAGAAACTACAATTTCTATATATTTTTATTACTTTTACTTAATTTAAAAGTAACACTTATAAGGAGAGGACTTTATGGATGTTAATAATTATCTTAATTTAAATAAAGGTGATACAGATTTTTTCCTCAAAATATTTAAAGATTATCTAAAAGTTATAGATGAAAATAAAATTCTTAAAAATACTCTAAAAAATTCAACTAAAACCAAAAAAGAGAATCTAAAACCCAGTCCTAAGTTTTATATAACTCCAAAAACTAGCAAACTAATTGAAAAATGTATAAAAAGGCTAAAACAAATTGATCCAATATCCGGCTGGTTTGTACATCTACTCTTAATAAGTGGATGTAGGGGTACTGAAATGCAAAAAGTAAAAATGGAAGATATTACTACTATACCCAGCGAAACTGGTGAAATTCTTTACAACATAAAAGTAAATGTAGCAAAAAAAAGAAGTGTCGCTTGTATTAGAGAAATTGTCATTAGCTCTGAAGAGTACAACGCTATTCAAGCAGCACACAAAAATCATTTTGAAGATAAAAATCTTGATACAAGGCGTACTTATCTTTTCCAAAAAACTAAACACAAGTTTAAAGACAATCAAATTAGCATTATCCATATTTCTAATAAATTCAAAAATCTTCTTAAAAAATCAGGATTCAAAGTAAATAAATCACTTCATTTATGCAGAAATTTATTTATTTCAAATTTAAAAGCTAATGGTTATAATTCTTTTCAAATTAAAGAACTTATGAAATACTCTTCAACCCATGAAATTGATAATATCTACGGACTCTCTTCTGCTAACAAAATTCAAGCTTATAAATACGCCAAAAATAGCTTAAAGCTGTAGTATAACTACTTAAGCTTAAATATTCGCTTTGAAGTTACTTTAAATATTTTTCCACGAGCCCTTAAATCAAGTGAATCATATAATATTTCTTTCTCTTTTGTAGCAATAAAGTGTGTTCCATTAACCCCCGTGATTTTAACTTCACTTATTTCAAATTCATTTGCAGCTGCAAAGTAACCAAAAGATTCATATCTCACACTAGTTCTAATACCATAGTAATTTAGTATCATGCAAGGATTTTTAATAAAACAATTGCTTTTAATGTATCCAAGTCCTAAAAATCTGCGATACGCCACATTTATGCCAAAAGCATTAAATTCAATATTCTTAAGCACACTTGTATAATAATGCAAACATAAAAAATAGCACCCCCATCTCTGTATTTCTCCGAGTAAACTCCTATTGTTTTGTTTTATTTTACTAATAAGCATTTTTTAAACCTCCTATGTTAAATAATTTTTTTAATTTTTTTATTTTTAGTGCCCCATTCAAAAGGGGACACTATTTTCATATGCTATATTACTCATATTGCTCGGCACAAAGACTTTATTATTTATTGGTGCAAGTTCTTTAAATCTATCTGCTATTGCTCTTTTTTTAGGATCATAATTGAATACAAATTGTTTGAATCTGTAATTCCTATGATTTATTAGTGGATACTCATCCATAATCTTATCAATTTTAATTTTGAGCAAATCTTTTATAGGTTTTTCTCTTTTTTTGTTTTCATTTTGAATTTTATTTAGTTCTACTTTTAAGTTATTAATCTCAATAAGATTGTGTTCAAGATTTATAGCAGACTCCTCAGTTTGAATCTCAAAATTTACACACTCAACATACTCTACAAATTCATTTATCCAATCAAACTCAACTCCAGATTGATAAAAATCACTCTTTACTACCAACTCTTCAATCTCTTCAACAAGCTTATTAAACGTATCATTATCAATATTGTTGGATATTAATAACTTAACCTGATTGTTTTTAACAATTTCGGTTCTTATATTGAAAACTTCACGTTCACATTTAAGAACAAAATTAAGCACTTTTGATATTAAAGAATCATTTCTCTTTATCTTACAATTAACTGGTGCAGCGTCTATTAAAAAGAACAAATTACAATACTCAAGTCCAGTACATGCTAGTTGCATTTGCGCCTGCACATAGTATTTGAAAAAATACTTACTACTTAAAAAATTGCCATTTTTATTATACTCTTCAATAGCACTACTTATATAAGTAGAATCACTACTCTTAATCTCTAAAAGCTCTATATCACCATAAATATTCATAAACCATCCATCAATTGTTGAGCCTACTAAAGGCTCAAAATTGTCTATTTTTTTGAAATAATTATATTTGTCAACGCCGTTGGCATATTTATTTTTATACAAAACGGCAATATTATCACCATACGCCTTAACAAATTCTCTAAATCCTAAATTTTCCAACTCTTTACCTTTTAACATGTATAAATTCTCTTCAAAAGGCAAACTCATGCCAAAATATTTAAGCACACTATTTATCATTACGTCTTTAAGACCAGCGCCACCAATTACAACAGTCCCCACTTCACTAGCTCCATATTTATCTAGCTTGCTTCTTTGCAAACTAAAATCAATATTACGATTAAATCTAAAACACTCTTGACTACTTATTCCTGGTAATTTTTTGCCTATCTTGCTTAATTTGCTTTTTTCTTTAATTGGAAGAGCTTTTTCCTCAAATACTTCACATCCAGTAAAACTTTGTTGCTCAGCATGTATCATGTTGGACACTCCATTTTGAATATTTTCTTGATTTTTTTCTGAAACATTGTTCATAATGTACTCCTTATTTTGTTTTATAAAAATAAATATATAGCAAAAACTATTTTTGCCAACTTTTTTACAAAAATTTTTGCAAAAAAATGAGGGCTTAGCCAAATTCTCTAATTAAAGAACTAAGCTAAACCCCACTAAATTGAGTTTATTTAAAATAATAGCAATCCTTTATAGCTATATGTATAGTATAGCAAAAACATTTTTTGTCAATTTCTTTATAAGAATTTTTGCAAAAAGTGGGACTTAACTGAATTCTTTACTTAAAGAACTGGCCAAGTCCCACCAAAATGAAGCCTTTGTTTTATATGTGCGACACGACGAACATATCATGTAATATTTACTATAATATAGTAAATATTTTTGTCAATTTTTTACAAGAATTTTTACAACAAAATAAAGACTTTATTAAATTCTCTTATTAAAGAACTTAATAAAGTATGGTGGGATACTTAACTGAATTTATTTTAATAAAAATAATTCAACAAATTAACTATAGTTTTATTTCGAATTAAAATCAATTTGTCTTTTTCCAACAAAAGAACTTATTTAAATTCTTTTTGTTAAAAAGTTTGAATAAGTTCTAATTTAGAATAGATCAAAAATAAACTGTTGCTTTTTAATAATATCCATTGGCATTATAATAATGCTACTTAAAAATCAAATTATGAATTATTTCATTATTTAATGTATTGTAAATATTTCATAAATAAAGCATTTAAAATTGGTCCGAGAATTGCTGCTGCGAGTATCATAAAATGTATTAGTCTGTTCCCCATATTAAGATCTTTACGCAAATTCTTTACTTCATTATCTATCCTAGCATCTAAACCATTCATCTTGCTGGTAAGTTCATTTTTAACATTGTCTATCTTAGTATTTAAATTGGTATTTAAAATAGATATTTCTTTTTGCAAATTCTTTTCTACATTATCTATCTTGATATCTAAACTATTCATCTTAGCGGTAAGTTCATTTTTAACATTGCCTATCTTGGTATTTAAAATAGATATATCTTTTTGCAAATTCTTTTCTACATTATCTATTTTGGTATCTACATTATCTATCTTAATATTTAAATTCTTTTCTACATTATCTATCTTAATATTTAAATTCTTTTCTACATTGTCTATTTTAATATTTAAATTCTTTTCTACATTGTCTATTTTAATATTTAAATTCTTTTCTACATTGTCTATTTTAGTGTCTGAATTAGATATATCTTTTCGTAAATTCTTCTCTACATCAATCAATTTTTCTTTTAAATATTCGAAGTTATAATTATCATTATGAAGAAAAACAAAATCTATTGCCTCTTCACTAAACCCTATGTTTAAAAATTCATTTTTTATACTTTCTATGTTATATGTTCTGTACGCTAAATTGTTCATAAAATCCAAATATTATCCTTTTAATTGTTTATATTTTTTTAAAAGCTTGTTAAGAAAATCCTTTTGATTTTCAAGAAGTTCTTCCAAAATAAACGCTGTAAATTTAGCATGATTTTTGTAAAAATAGTAGCTTTCTTGTTTTTTAAGCTGAAATCTTAAGGGTTTTATCGGGTTTTGTTTTGACTTTTTTATTGTTTTACTTTCTTTATTTCTTAATATAATTAACGTTTCCAGTATGCCATTTTTTATTAGAAATTCTTCTTGTATAACCCCATCTTCTATTGCATTAGCAATTTTTAAATAATTATAGACCTGTGCTCTTGCAAGTCTATAATCTTTAGAAAAAGCTTCAAAACTTTTATACCCATCAAGTTTATAATATTCATTATCTTTAATTTCTTTTAAAATTTTTAAAGTTTCTAACTTACAATAGATTTCTTTTTTAGAATTAATTTTTAATTTTTCTTTTAAAGAATTATAATGATTTAATGCACTATCAGCAATAATATAATTTCCATTATCGCTTAAATCTCTTTTGTTTACCTTAATATCCAACTTAAACTCCTTTTATATTTAAAAGTCTAATAATTAGACTTTATATTTTTTTAAAAAAAATTTCTAAAATATTTTTATACTCTTTTATATAATCTTTATTTAAATCAAAATTATTATTTTCTGCTATTCGTCTATTTAAGTCTTCTCTTTCAGATATTATTCCCAAAAACCCATCTTTTGTTTTTAACATTTCAAACAATGTTTTATGTGTTCTATTTTTTCTAAATCTTGTTATTATTAAAAATATAGGTAAAAATAAATTCAATTTTCTTACAAAGAAATTAAATAAATCCAAACTTTCCACTGCCCACTTTTCAGCTGTCATTGGAATTATTATATAGTCACTACATAAAAGTGCATTTTTTAATGTAACATCTAAACTGGGATTTGTATCAATTACTATATAGTCATATTTATAATGCAAAGTTCCCAAACTGGTTTTTAACAAAAAATCTTTATATTCGATTTTATCTTCACTAAAATTATGTAGCGTAAGATAGCTAGGTATAAGATCAAGATTATTATCTATATTTATAATAGTACTATCAATATCCACATTTTCTTTTAAAATCTCATAAATATTAAATTTGGTAAAATTAATACCTAGTTTTTCTATTTTTTCGTAAAAATAACTAGTAATAGATGCTTGAGTATCCATATCAATTAAAAGAACTTTATTATTTTTTGATAATAAAGTCGACAAAATGATTGCACTTGTGCTTTTACCAACGCCGCCTTTAATTGAGGCAATTGTAATTACTTTTGTTTTTTTTTTATCCATTTTCTAAAAATTCCTTGTTCTGTATATTTTCCTCCATATTTAATCCTCATACAACCTTTTTGCTGAATTCTTCTAGCATTGGAGAATTATTTTCATTTTGCATTATTTTTAATAATTCATGATAATATGTATCAAATACTTTATTATATTCTAATTTCTTTTTGTTATTCAAATAAGCTTTTATAATTGGCTTTATAATTTCAATATTTGCCTTTTCTTTTAGCCGTTCAATAAGTATGTTGAAAATGTTTTTCTTTATATTCTCACAATCTTTTTGTGAATTTTCTTTTTTAAATTTAATCGATTTCTCTAATTTAAACGTTATTTTGCTTAAATCGTTATATTTTTGATGTTCAATAATAAAATGCGGCTTATTTTTGTAGTTTTCATATATTTTTTTAAATTCTGTTTCCAATTGTTCAGTATTGTATCCGTTTTTTTCTAATTGTTTTTTGGTATTTTCTAGAATTTCTTTTAGTTTATTTTGCTTATCTTTAAAGCAAGATTTATTTAAAAATAAAAATTTATTTTTAAATAGCTTAGTCTCAATCATTTTTGAGGCTTTAAGCATTTTAATTTTTGATCCTTTATTAACATCTAATTTTAAAATAAAAGGAAGAATTTCTTTACATTTAAAGTTACATTTATTGAAATATTTGATTATTTGACACTTTTCTATCTGTTTTTTCTTTTCTTCTTTTGTGTTATTATTTATATTACTTAAACACTCCTCAAAATCTACACTCCCATTTTTAGTAAATTTCTCTTTAAGGCCCATTTCAACTCTTTTTTCAAATCTTGAATGTTTTTTTCCTAAAAAGAATTTGTTTATCTTATGGTGACACTCTTTTTTTTCATAATTAAGTTTATAGTAAATTTCAGTGCCGCAATTTACACCCAAGTGTTTATGGTAGTTTGTTGTGACTTTTAGCTTTTTTGCTAATTCGTAAAGATAATTTTGCAGAGTTTTTAGCTTAACGGGATTTTGACCATTTCTTTTTAGGTTTTTATTAAAGTAATAGAGTATGATGCTTTGGATATATTTTGGATATTTTTTGTTTATGTATTCTAGTGTTGAAATAAGAACTATTAATTTATGTTGATGCTTATTGTGGCAATTTGGACTTTTTGTGTCATTTGATAAATGCTCCATTGTATTAGGCTCCTTATTTTGTTTAATAATAATTATAAATAATATAATGCAAAATTTTGATTTAAAAGTAAATACTTTTCTAAAAAAATATTAAATTCTAATTATTAATTTTGTTAATTAAATTCACTTTTTATAATTTGGTAAAAATAAATTGATTTTAATTTTAAAATGGACTACACTACAAATAACGTAGTTATTTGAACGTGTTTCAGTATGACTACCTTATTTTGTTAATTTGCAAAAAATGTAATATAAGGGTTTAGCTTAATTCTTTTATAAAGAGAATCTAGCTAAGCCCTCATTTTTTGCAAAAATTTTTGTAAAAAAGTTGGCAAAAATAGTTTTTGCTATATATTTATTTTTATAAAACAAAATAAGGAGTACATTATGAACAATGTTTCAACAAACAATAATCAAAATATACAAAATAATATTCAAGCAAAAATAAGCTTCAGAAAAGATATGAAAACCCTAAAAATGAATTTACCAGGTATTGACAAGAGTCTTAAAGGATATGGATACAAATATCAGAATTTTAACGAAATAGTTAGAGAAATAAAAAACGTTATTAATAAGCACAATTTGGAGCTTGATTTTGAGCAATTCCCAACTTTTACACATGATCCATATGGTAGAGTTCATGTTGTTAGGACCACATTCTACAGCACAATCAGTGGGTATGAAGAGTCTTTTGATACACCAATACTTACAGAAAATTTACAATGGAATAATGAAAATGGGTCTAAAAGTGTAAATACAACGCCACAACTAGTTGGTTCAGCTATTACTTATTTTAAAAGGTACGCTTTAGTTGCATGTCTTAACATAGAAAGTGAAGTTGATACTGATGCAGCCCCTATTTACAATAATTATGAAAACGGGAATTCTATGCCCAACAAGCAAGTTAATATCAATCAAGAACAAGTACAAAAAAAGGAACAAAAACAAGAGATTAATCAAATTCAAAAAAATAACACTATTCAAAACCAGAGAAGAGATATTAATCAAGAACAAAAAAAAGATAGGCTTTATTATTATGGGGTTTTTAAAGAAGCGTTGTCTAATATAAAAAATTGGGTAAATAGCGCTACAACAAAAGATAATATAAACTCAATTATTCAAAAAATAAGTTTTATTCAGAAAATAGACCCCAATAATGTTGATGATATCAAGAAAATTGAAGCTGATTTAATTGCGCATTTTGAGAAAAATAGTGATTTTAAGAGTATAAACTATTGGGCAGAGATTATAAAAGACTATTTTAAGAGAAATAATAGATTAAAAGATTTACAAGATTTTGAAAAGTTTATGGCGTTTAAGAGGACTGCTTATGGCCCTAGCCCACTATTATTCTTTTGTACGTTGAAAGAAGATAAACAATTTGATTATATATTTGCGGCATAGCAATATGTTTAAAGCCCCCAAATAAGGGGGCTATTAGTTAGAATTGACTGTTACAAGTTGCTTGATTTACATTATCTATATTATTGCCCCCAAGGGCTGCTTTAACTATTTCTTTAAAAGTGTTTTTTCCTTCATCATTTCCATTGCATTTATCAAGTTGAGTTTTTATGTGTTCAAGTGCTGATTTTATTTTAGATTCATCATTTCCTAAGAATTTAATAAATTTTCCTTCATCAGTTAAAGCGGTTTTTAACCAATCAAGTTGTTTTTTTTGATCATCATTTAGCTTTTTTTTAAGCAGTTCTTCTGGAGATTTTGGTTTTTCTGTTTCGCTTAAATCACGTTTTTTTATGCTTTTTACTTCCTGATTGTTATTCTTATTAAAAGCGTCATTATTATCGGAATTACAGCTGTTTAGTAGAATAAAAAATAAACAAAATAATATATTGATGATCTTCATTCTCCTCTCCTCTTTTATTAGTAATGTTTAATTTAATTATTGCTACTAAATATTGAATAAACAATTATTATTGAATTTTTCTTTTTAAGAGGATTGTTTGGAAATGATAAATTATATATTTTGAGGATTATTTGTAATTTCTATTTAGAAAACCCATTAATTATCGACGTAATAATATTTGCTATGCTAGATATAGCAATTGGAGCTATTATTATTGTAATAATAATTATTAATCTGTTGCTTATATTAAGTTTTTCTAATAAAAATTTTTCATGAATTTTGAGTTTTTCGTCAAGGTTTTGTTTGAGATTTTTTTCTAAATTAGACATATCTTGTTTTAAATTCTTTTCTATAGTGTCAATCTTGGCGTCTAAACTATCTATTTTGATATTTAAATTTTTTTCTACGAAATCTATCTTAGTATTTAAATTTTTTTCTACACCATCAATCTTAGTAGTAAGTTCACTTTTAACACTATCTATCTTAGTATCTAAATTCTTCTCTATACTATCTATCTTAGAAACAAGATTATCAAACTTTATTCCAAATTGTTTTTCTAAATTTTCTAAATCTCTATATGTAAGTTCATTGTGATAATATCTTTTAGATAAATCTTGTGCTATTAGTTGTTCCATCCCCAATCGTATAAACTCATTGTATATTTGTTCTTCAGTTATGCTTGTAGTATTTGTTAGCACGGTTTTCACAATATTTTTCCTTTATATCTTATTATACACTAGTTTAGTTTGCGGGGTCTATTTACACATATGAAGTATATTTTCTTGCAAGAAAAACCTTTTTGTAATTTACATTTTTAAATAAGAATATTGATTATAGACTTTTTTAGCTATAGGTTTTGTTTTTTGAATATACTCTAAAAGTAGTTTGATATTATATTTTATTGAAGTTATTGAGTGTTCGTCTTTTAGTTCTGATAAATCAGGATAAGTATATGTTGGGTAATTTGGATCATTAACTTTAGATTTTGTTTTACTTAAGAATGTTACAAGATACATAACATAATCTGATAGTTGCGCCTCATATTTAGTCAAAGATTCTAGTGTTTGAATAATTGGCGGCTCTGGCTCTTCTGGTAAACTAGCAATAGTAGTACAGCATAGTAGTAAAGTAATTAAGAAGTAGTTTGATAATTTAAGCATTTTCACCTCTTTTGAGAGCGTTTACATATTCTTTCATGATTTTATTACGCTTTGCTTTTAGTGAAGATATGATTCTTTTATTTTTGCTGTTAGAAATAGCTTCTATTATCTCAATGTTGCAGTTCACAATGTCTTGTATTTCTTTAAATATTTTCATTGATTCGGTTGTTTCCATAGACTTTAGTGATCCTATGTATGTTTTGTAAAAAAAATCTATTACCCTGCTAAAAGTATTAATGTAGTTATGATCTATATTAGTATCAGTTTTAGCTATGTTGGTTAAGCTGGATAGTAAATTAAGCCCTAAGCCAATAGTATTATTTTGCATTCTTTGTTCTTTCCTTATAGATAGGTTTTCCTTCTGGATTGAATTTCAGATCATTAGATATTTTTAGATTTTTTTCATCAGAATTAACTAGATCAATACATTGATTGATTTTCTCATTTATTGGGGCTAGTATTTTTAATATTGTTGGGGTTAATGCACTCTCAAGTCTTTCCATATTAGATTTGTATATTAATGCATAATGAGAATACAGTTCATAAACTAAAAAGAATCCCTTGTGTGCCATCTCATCAAATTCATCTTCAAATTTAGAAAATATATCAATCAAGTTTGATAAAGACGCAAGTCCAATTTCAACATTATCTTTAGATAATTTCATAAATTAATCCCGTTTTTTAATATGATTGTTGCCATTTCCATTTTTAAAAATCTTGCCTATTACTATAGATAATATGTCTTTTAGTAGTGGTTTTAGAAGAATCAACCCTCCTAGAACTAGTACTGTTACAAAAATCATTACGGCTATAAGTTTTATTTCGTTTAAATTAATTAGAAGTTCTGTTATTTTAATATCCATTTTTTAATCCTCGATTTTAATTTTTACATGTATATATTATATACCAAAACTTTAATTTTTGCTAAAAAAGTTCACAGTTTTAAAAGAACTGGAATTGAATTTCCTGATGTGTATGCTCTTTTTTGGACATACCATCCTTTGTACATAGGAACTCTACTAGATAGTCCTCGTGGGGCATAGGATTGTTCATAAACCATACTTTTTTCAGTTTCATCGTTATACTTTAGATATACCGCTTTAGTAGTTATATTGTTATAGTGTTCTACATCAAGCTCAATATCAAGATAAATAGGATAATTATCATTATATTTATAAAAAACAAGAGTAGCGGTATCGGAGTTTTCCATTTTGATAGTTATTGATTTATCTTTATATTCATATGAATAAAGTGTGGGCCCAAAAGCAAAACTTCTACCATGCGTAAAATCAGACGGCACTCCCAGTAATTGTTTAGGAATTGGTGTTTTTTGAATGCTGCTTGAATTAGGCATTATCAAAAGATTGTCACTTCTAGATAGAGTAGCTGATGATATACTATTTGTAAGTTGTGATTTTATTTTGCTAAAAAGGTTAGAAAGATTAGTAGAATCATTGTTAATTAGTTTGTCTGTTATTTTAGTATAAATTTTTTCTACAAAATCTGTATTGGCTGCAAGTTCTTCAGCAATTGTAGACTTGATTATTTCTTTAAAATAGCCGAGCCCTTCGCCCTTAAAGGTTTTGTCTTTAGTGGTTTTCAAAAAATTTTCATAAGTAATAGCATTGCTACTTGCAACTCCATCATCAAGTAGTAAAAGGTCCGTGTTCTTAACCTCATTAACCCTATTCAAATCTTTAATTTGTACTGTTTCTTCTTCATCAATTAATAATTTTTCTTGATCTACGGCCATTAAGCCCCCCTAATCATTAAAAGTGATAATATTTTTACCATCTTTGTCATTAATTTTAAGAACCCTACCTATAGGAATAATTCTCTTTATGAACGCATAAATTGAATGATCATAGTCCTTAGGAAGTGAGTTGAATACTAAAGTTTTTTTAGAAGCAGCGTATCCTGATTTTTTTTCTCTAATTAGTATCTTTTTAAGTAGTTTACCTTTTGCAGTGCTGGGTGAAATAAATGTAGTAAAGTTTGTTTTTATAGCCCCTTTTAAAGAGATATCAATAACACCAGCATCGGGTGTAGTAATTAAAACATCCACATTTAAAAAAGCCTTAAAAATTAGTCTAAATGATTCATCGGTGCCAATATGGCGCAAAGCAAAAATAACACTATTAATATTGCTTGTAATGCTTTTTAAAGTTTGAGTTTTTGCATAAAAAATTGATAAAACTTGAGATAGCCATATAGCAATATATCGTGATTTAACGTTTTCTTTTGCATCAATGGATATGAAGTTAGAATTAAGCACTTTAAGCTCATTGAGCAGTTTTTGTGCGTATTCAGTTTCTGTAATTAGAAATTTATGAACTTGAGTATCTTTTAAAAAATTGGGTATTTTCATAATTTTTAATTATCAATGTCAATAAGCAGTCGATCAGTTGTATTGAAAAGTAGCATTGTATCATTAGTAACGGCAATATCTTTGTTTGTTTGAAAATCGCCATCGCTAATGCTTGAAATACTTTGAGTATCTGTATCTTTAACATAAGCTTTAATTTCCATTGACCTAATTCCTTTTACTTCGTTAACTGGAGCAAAAAAGTCTTGATATTCAAAACTAATTCCCATATCAGAATAGTTGTTTGAAATAATCCTAGAATATATGTCTCTAATTTGAGCGTCTATATTTAAGTAGAGATAGTTTTTTAGATCAAGTTTGTACTTTACTTTCATATAAACATATTTTCTTTTGCCGAGTGATATTTTGTAGGATTTAAGCTGTCCAGTTGAGTTGAGGCCATCAATTTCTATGTCTCCATCAAGTAAAGTACCACTAGGAGTTGTAAGATATAATGTTTCCCAAAGTTGAGCCTTGAATTCAGAATTGTTAATATTAGTTTTACCGCTATCTAGTAAATCTTCTTTTAGAATTAGATATATATTGGCTTTACCAGCTGAACTTTTGATATTAGCATGCTCTACTCCAGTAAGATTAAGTAAAGCAGTGCGAACCGCACTGTAAGTTGTGCTTTTAGAAGAGATGTGTTCTTCAATAGCAGCCCAATAAGTACTACCCGGTTTCATTTTAGAAAAAAACAGATTAAGTTCATTAATTATTTCTTCTTCAATTAATGCTAAAGAAGATGCAATTATGTTGTAAATTGAGCTATGATTATTATCAATATTAATACCATACTTTACTCTTAAGTATTCTCTTTTAGATTTTACTATATCCTTAATTGTACGTTTTAGAATGCCAAAATCAGAATCAAAAACAATGCTCATAAATCAAACTCCATGTTCAAAACATCGCCCGGGAAAAAAAAGGATATATGTACTTTATGGGCTTGTATTTCAATTGAGATATTGATTATATCTAAGTTAAGCTCCTTAGATAGTTCATGAAAATAGTTTTTTACGGCTTGTAGATTATTAATTTTGAGCAATTTTAAAAGTAAGAAGTAGTCTAATCCCCAATTAGGAGCATAACTTAGACTACCCTTTAGAGTTTTAAGAAAGATAAACAGCTGTTGTTTTTGCTCATTAATTCCATCAACAAGCAAAACATCATTATTGTACACCAAATTGAAATTATCACCAATTCTTAAATCCATATTGATTTAATTATATCATATTTAGCAAAAATTACTTAAATAAACTGTTGATATCAGCAGTAATTCTAGAAGTTGCTATTCTTAAGCTTGCCTGATCAATTACTGAGTCCCCTATGATAGTTATACCATTGATAGCACTTATAATATTATCTAGAATTTTTTTCAAGCTAGTTGTTTGGTTGGCTATTTCAATCGTACTAGTTGTTTTGATTTTAATATTATCACAAATTAGATTCAAAGTTTTTGGACCAATTGCGCTAAGAATGTAAAAATGATGTTTGTCAAAATGAATATTGTCATTTTTATCAAAAAGATTAATGCTTGATTGAAGTAGTAAAACAGTATCGCCTTTTGATAGTTCAAGGCTGATATTAGATATATTTTTTGTGTGAATTTCTAAATTTTCAAATTCTGGCATTGTAACTATAGCCTCTTGGGTTTTCTGTTTAAACGTCTTTACAGTGCCAATTCGAGCTATAAAAATGTTTGAATAAATCCAATTTTTCATGTCTTCTTGTGCTAATGCATGCCCGTAAAGGCGCTGTTGCATTCTATAAATTTCATACTCTTCTTTGTTCATTTTAAATCCCTTTACCTTCTTAATCTAATACTATTAGAATCATCATATAGTTTAAGTATTAATGAGCACTCACCCGTGTTACTAAGTTTGGCAGTTGTTTCTTGTATAGTGTTTTTGATAATATTTCCTAGTCCATCAATGAATGAAACTTTATCACCGACATTTAGTTTGTGTGTGTAAAATGTTTTGGCGTTCCAAAATGTAAGATTCACCTTGAGCGTGGTACCCAAAGTAATTTCTTGTTGCGGGATAAACTCAAGTCCATAATCTTCTAATGCCTCGTAGTGTACATTTTTCCCCTCTTTTTTATATTTGGTAAATATAATATTGCAGTCATATCCCTTTACACCAGTACCAATATCAGCTATTATGTTATGAACATATACTCCTTTTATTTTGTCGATGAACTCTTTTGGTGTTGATGCATAAATATTTTTGTCAATAATTTGAAGTCTATCTTTTTCATCCATATTAATAATATTGCGATTGGGAAATACAGATTTTATTGCCTCTTCAACTGTTATACCCTTAAATTCTTTACGCCTCAACTTTCTATTGAAAAAGTTGCTTTTAGTTAGTAAACGAACGTCAAGCTCGACACTAAAATCTCCACCGGGATAATCAGTACTCATAGGGGGTCCTAAAGTTCCAGCCATTATAAAATCAAATCTTTTTTCATAGGCAAATTTTTTATAGTATATTTTTACTATATCTCCAAATTTAATGTCGTGGGTGAAGTCTAGAGGCAAGTTCCAAAGTACAATTTTTGCTTGTTTGGAACTTATAGTATGAATATTTGAATACACGTTGGATATGGAAATATCAACATGAATTCCATCTTGTGTATTTATTATAATTTTAGGAATTTCTTCAGGAAAAGGAATTCCATCAATTGATTTTTTTGATTTATCTATATTGTAAAATTCAATCTTAAAGTCGTAACTTAGTAACATAGATTATCCTTTATATTTTTCTAATGTGAATGTTTTTACTATTTCTATTGAAAGATTTACTTCAACTTCATCAATGAATGGAGTGTCTGTAAATGAAAGACTTGTAATTATAGCTAATTCTTTAAGGCCAAAAGTTGGGCTGTAGATAGTAAACGGAACTTGAGCTTGCAGTCTATTGGCTAGTTGTTCTTTTACAAGGTGAGCATCAAAGCGGAGCAAAGAATTGCCAAAAACAGTCATTTTGAGTGGCAAGAGCATCTCTTTATATAAAGAGGTCAACACCCCACCGCTTAATGAGATATTTTCACCCGTCATTACGGGATTGTAACTTACATATTCTGCTTTTCTATCATAATAGTTGATAACCGGTCTTTTAGAACAGCCAGTATTATAGGTTCGCGATATTAGCTGGTTTTTTGGTCTCACAAAGAATAATTGGGGAACATAGCCAAATCCCCTAAGATCTGGTCTAGGAAATAGCACTAAAAAATTATCTGCTCCAAAAAGAGCAAATATTTGGGTTGTTACATCTTTTACTATTTGAAAAATATCATTAGACGACATTTTTTCACTGTTAATAGCCATAAGTAATTACCTTTTTATCAAAATTATGGAGTATCGTTATTATTATCTTCATTTTCTTTGCTTTTTGGTCTTGATTTAGGTGGACTAGGGGTAGGTTCGAGATTATCTCTAAAAGCCCTACCAATTAACGGCAAATTGGCAAAAAGGCTTTTTAACCCTTTAAAAAAAGGCTCAATAACATGTGTTTGAAAAGTAAATCCATTAAGATAATCAGTGACCATTTTGATGAATTTAAGTAATGGATCCAGAACGGTGTTGGTTAAGTTTGAAAGAGTTTGCTCAGCTGAGGCCAAATTGCTATCGATCTCTTCTTTGGTGTCGGCTTTTTTTGCAATACCTAAAGTTTTGTAATCGCTCATCATTTCAACCATTTTAGTAATTCTAGATTCTAGATCTACTTTAGCTCCGCTTTGCCAAGCTATTTTAGCATTTTCTATATATTTGTCGCCAATCCCCGACCTTTTCAGTAAATCGAAAAGCTCATCCCCTTCTCCACCAAGGAGACTATTAACAGCTTTTACAGCATCCTCACTGCTCATAGCACCGCTAGATTTTATCATAGCTGAAAATTCTATTGCTTTTTTCAAATTATCTGTACTTAACCTATCTAAATCTCTTAAAGTACCTTTAAAGACGCTCGCCTGATGCAAAAACTCTTCTTTTTCTAAGTCACGCTCAAATCCCTTTATTCCACTAAGAATCCCCCTTTTACCTTTAGCTCCCATAATCGTATCACGTTCTTCTTTTGTAAAAAACGCGCTATTGAGAAGTTTAGTTCTATTCGTTTTGGATGCTTCTTCAACCGATTTTTTAGCAAATCCCAAAAATCCTCCTGCTGCTTTACCCATAGCATTGCTAATAACATTTCCTAGGGCACTACCTATTGCAATTTTGGCAACAAGTCCTTTTCCTTGAGAAGCCGCCATCATTTTATTTTTTGCCTTTGATTCTTTTATAAGTTCTTTATACTCCAGGCGTCTTTTATCCCTATCAGACATTAAAGATCTTTTGAATGCCTCTTTTCTGGCTTTTTCAAATCCCATGCCTTGTTTTATAAGCTTTTTAGTTTGTGTAAGTCTATATTTCTCAACGCGCTCTCTTAAACTTTCAAATTTGGATTGTCTGCTTAATTCTTTTTTCTTATCTGCCAAATTATTTTTTACAATATCTTTAGTACTACCCAAACTAGATTTTCTAGGCTTAAGATATTTCTCCATTTTGGTAATATCTTGTTCGATAGACTTTTTTGTTGCTGCATGATCAAGAATACCTTTAAATTTAATGGTGAATTTGTCCCTCATTAAGCCCTCATTTACTTAGAATTAATTCATACAATTCTTTTTCTAATTTAAAATCGGCGATTTGGTTGACTTCAATAAGCTCATCATAAGGCAATTTCTTAACATTTTCGTACGAGCAAATATTCATTATTACTGGAAAGTAGTACTTATTGTTTTTTATCTCATCAAGCAAGTTAAAATACTTTTTTCTGATCTCATTAAGACTTGCAAGAGCTTGATTAAGCTCTCTATTTCTTTTGCTCATTTAGTATCTAGCTCATTAGAATTTGATGTAAGTGAAGCAGTTACTTTTGTATAATCAAAATTATCATTGATATAGTCAAAAGTAACAAAATCACCAACATTATTTTCATATTCACTCAGATATACTAAAGCGGGGGTTTTTAGATCATTGTCCATATGAAAAGTATTAAATTGCGCGGTGTAAATAATAGCAACAAGATAATCCTTGTAGTAAGAAATAAATTCTCTATTTGCATCTAGAATCGCATAGAATTCGTCTAAAAATTTTGGACTTATCATTAAGCTTGTAATTTCTCTTAGATATTTCACTTCATTAAGCTTATAAACAGCATCACCTTGATTAAATCCCAGTACCTTGTCCCATTCATAGACCGGCAATACTTTAAGTGGGTATTCATAGGTTTTGTTTTTAGTCAAAATTTTCATTTTGTATCGCATTATCATAGTAAAATTCTCCTTTTAGTTTTTATTTGGGTTGGTTT
The DNA here is from genome assembly GCF_001922545.1 of Borreliella garinii. Taxonomy (NCBI): domain Bacteria; kingdom Pseudomonadati; phylum Spirochaetota; class Spirochaetia; order Spirochaetales; family Borreliaceae; genus Borreliella; species Borreliella garinii. The sequence continues at coordinate 19,911 of NZ_CP018747.1, forward strand.
TTTGGCAATTAATAGCTCTAATTTCAAAAGTAACTTTTTCGGCTTCTGCTGAATAACTTCTAGATGGTTCTTCAGTAAAAATTGCATAGTTAGTAATAATTTTGGTAGCAATTCTGTCATTGAATACTAAATCAAGCATTTTATCATATTTGCTAACATCCATATTATAAAACTGATCATCTGAAATTTCAGTTAACAAAATATAGTCATAACTACCTAGAGTAACTTCAATATTGAAAATATAAGTTATGGTTTTAGGATCCCTCAAGCTTATTACAGGCATTCCCTTGTCTTCATTACTAACCATTGCTCTTGTTGTAGGCTCACTTGTAAGTTCTAACTTACCACTATGCAGTTGTCTACCACCGATTGAAAAGTAAACTTCGCGTAAATCATAAAATTGCATAATTTTTCACTCCTTATACCCTTAAACTATTTTGATAATCAACTATATCTTGAGAAGTAATTACTAAAACAACAGAATTAATACTAAAGTTATAAGTAATATTCACACTAAGTTCCAATTTAAGATTTGAAGATGGAGATAAAATCAGTTTTAAATCTTTATATTCAATAATTAATCCCCTATCAACGAACCTTTTTAGCATACATTCAATCGCAGAAGTATATGCATTGTCCCTAGCCCCACTAAGTTGCAGCTCAGATAATTTGCTGTTTTGCCTATTGTTTTTGTTCCAAATTCGAATAAGCTCAATAATGGCCTCGTTTTTTATATAATGATACGTAAAAAGCTCGTCTATTGGGTTTCCAGCTAGATCAACGCCTTCTTTAAAGGCAGGCATGCCATCAAGACCAGTTTCATTAAGAAGTGCGTAAAAGTTTATATTTGCAGTTCTTAACTTTCCAATTACAGTGTCGTCAACAAGTGGTACAGCAGATAATGGCATACCGTAGGGATTAGTTGAATGAGAAATGCTAGCTTGATGCAAATATTGACTTACAAATTTTAGGTGTAGATTGTCCTGATTATTACTATAAACAACAATATTTCTAGCTTTTTCAGTATTGCCCTTGCCATTATTGAAAATTTCTTTTATTGAATTTTCTTTAGTTGAGAATACAAAAAAAGTTGAGGGCATTTTAAACTTATTATAGTCGTCCTTATAAACAGTTAATCCATCATCTGAATTACCATTGTCACTTTGGGTATTAATAAGCACAACAAAAGAGTGCCTATGTCCCTTAAGGTAATTTTTTAGTTTTTCAGGCTTATCCTTATAGATAAAAAGCACGGCTGATTTTAAGGACTCTTCACTTGAATTGAAAAAATCAGACATTGCGGTTTTTAGCAGTGTCTTTTCTTTTCCAAACTGCGGTTCTCCATTTCCATTGTCTTTTTCTAAAGTTTCAATTTGTTGTTCATAGTTATTAATAGTCAAGCTCAATATTTTATAATCAGCGGTATCTTTATTAACTTTTATTTTGGCTGCTTTATACACTAAAAGTGGATTATAATAATTAGGCTTGTTAGTTTGAATCCTAGAAGTAACCAAACTTACACTAATTGTATCTTGTGGCAATTTTGTATCCCCCCTTTAAAATTTCGATTGCTTTTATACTAGCATTACATGCTACAGACGCGCTGTATGCATGGTTGCTATACTTTGTTCCTAAAGAAATCAGGCCAACTGTTTGCATATTTGATATTGGATAAATGTAAAAGCTTATTTTAGTAACATATTCGGATTGATGTGGATTAGATAACGTATAATTGTATGTTTTTTTATGCATAAACTCGCTAAGCAGCCCATAAAGTACTAACATACGTGAATTTGCATCAAAATCCCTATCATTCAACACTATTGCAATAACATATATTTGAAAATTTAAACTAAACTCCAAAGCATTATCATAGAATGCACCAGTTTTAGAGTTATGATCAAATAGATTTTGTGTACCATCAAATTTGAACGCTATTATATTAGGACTAGTAGTTGTAATATTTGAAAGATATGGATGGTTGTAGGTGTTTATGATATCGCATTCAAAATCATTTAAAGCGGCATATGCCTTAAATCCTTGAAATATTTTAAGTAAATAATTCACGATTATATCTAAAGTCACAATCATTCAAGCACCTTGTAAGCAAGCTCTGATAACATTTTGGATGTATCAACAAGCGGAATTGATGCGGTGCCGCTACCTTTTTTTAATTTACTTTTGATTGTGCTAGCTTTTAAGCGCGGCACTACTTGACCTGATAGTACATAATTTTCATAGTATCTAATAAAAGCTTCGCCAATAGCATGCATTCCAGATTTAGGATCAATATTAAACTTATAATTTATATAACTATTGTTGATATATTCTCTAAATTCAGCACTACCAGCAATTTTGGTTAAATGTTTTCTTATTGGTAATTTAGTGTCCCCTTTTTCATGCATTCTAGCAATATTAGAACGACCCCCAAACCAGCCAATTTCTAATTGAATACTTATCTTTAAGTCGTCCATATAAATTCCTTTAAGACAAGAGTGAAGTACCCAATTGAAGAGTCAATGCTAAATATTTCATAATAAACTAAATCTGAAATTGATATTCTATCTTTTAGTTCATAGTTGAGATTTGCATATGTGTAAAGTTTAGAATAACCTTGAATATCGGATAAATTAGAATCATGTAACGCCGCAAGTTCTTGTGGCTTTATGTCAATAATAACCCCAATAAATTCAGTGTACTCATTTTTGTTAAATATTCGTTGATAAGACTCATCTCCTTCAAGTTTTATAATGTTTGCTTTATAGAACCTTAAAGGCTCAGGATCCTTAAAAACATTAATCATACGGAAAGACATATCCGCTAGTCTTTTTCTAATACCACTCATTAGACAACTCCCATACAAGATGGAGTTGAAGTATCTCGTTTGAGCTTTTCTAAAAATGCATCAAGTTGCAAGCAAAAGTTTTTACTTGCTGAACAACTCTCTCCACCACTATCTTCACTTCCTCTATTATTGGGATAGTAATCAATTTCAAGCTCATTGAACTTCTCTTTTTTAATCCTGTCAAATTCAAATTCACGAACAATCCCCTGCTTTCTTAATTGACAACCCATGTGATAAAACGTAAGCAAAAATATTTGTTCATATGTAAGTGAACTAGAATCAATACCACGTGTTACTAGAATTGCTTGTAGCAGTGATAAATGAAGTAGAAAATTTTGCCTACTTAGTGCAAATTTGTCTATTCCCAATAGTAACAATACTTCAGAATGAAGTTTGGTTACTAAAAGCTCTTCTTCACTTTTAATTTGAGCCTGCAAGTCTTTTTGTTCACGCATTTTTAACTAATCCTTAAATATTTGTTAACTAATTTTGTTTTATTTCAACCTGCAAAATGGTATTTTTAGTAGCAAGCAGCCCGCCTAAAACAAAATCAATATATGAATGAGCAATATCGGTTGAATCTCTATCAACTTGTTCATTCGGAGTAGGCAACATGTACTTACTAGGCTTGAACTTAATAAGCTCCGGATTCAACGGATAGACGAGTATTTGATGTTTTAGTAAGTTTGAAGTTTCAATGTAAACATCTTCTCTATTGTTAATGGCCTTAATAGTTTGAATCAAAACATCTTCCCATTTTTCACAACTGACTGCAGGAGCTTGTGTTGCTGCATATGGTTTTACCAATTTCAAGGAAGTTGCAGGGTCAACTATTACCATCATAGGTGTAGAAAATTCATCGCCCAACTCTAGTTTTGAGAGTCCTGTTTCAACCTTTTCAAATATTTTATCCATTTTATCCTTATCTCCATTTTGAACTTCTTCTTTTACTTGATCTGGCATGTTAAGAAGTCCATACATATTAGGGAGTAGACGTTTTTGATTTTTACCATCTTTTTGAATTGAAACAGTGCCCGTGAGAACAAAGTGATTAATAAGTTTGATAATTTCGCTACTTGCAAGTTTATAAGCTTGAGCAAAAGGCAGTAGATTATTATTAATGTCGCCAATATACGAATCTGAAGTATAAAATTTTTCAGAAGATTGTTTTAAATGTCTAAACTTGTATTGTAATTTTAAGTAGTTAAGCCTCACTACTTCAGAACTAAATCCAATAGTTGAGATAGTATTAACTTCATTGGCAATAGTTGTAGGGTTAGCATTTAGAAATGCATCCCATTTTACAGTCCTTTGATACCCCATTTGTAAATCAACATCTTCAATTTGTTCGGGCAAAAACCATTTATACATTATAGGATCCTTAATTTCCCCTATAATATTTGCTACAGCTTTTGCATAATAATTTTCATCAAATAATTCCATTTTTACCTCCTAAAACTAATTATTTTTGTACAGCCTTATTTCCAAATACTGACACTTTAACCAAATAAACATCATTGCTAATTTTCTTTGCATCAGACAATGCTATTGCATTAATAGTTGTCTTATTTTGGGGCGCAGAACCATTAATTTTTTCCAATTCTCCATCTTTATTAAAAAAGAGTTTATCTTTTGCTTTAACGCCATTTTCTTTTGCTACTAAATAGCCCTCAAAGTTATTTGTAATTGGAACAACAGTTGCAGTTTTGCTAAACTCGTCTATATCAACACATATTCCGTATAAGTCTTCACCACCACCAGCCTCAACATGAGGCTCATAATGAATTTCATTTGGTTTTTCTTCTTGAATAACTCTTTTGACTCCGCGCTTGTATGGATATCCTAAAAATGGATGATTTTCCAGTTTGTCAAACTTACTGGTTCTAGTACCTCCAGAAGCAAAAAATTGCACGTTTTTGTCTCTAAACTCTAAAGAATTGCTAAGCAAACCAGCATAATGGTGTGGATTTTTCACAAACTTTTCCAGTTTATTACGACTTTCTTGATAATCTTTTACTAATTGTGTTGTATTTGCCATTCAATTACCTCCTTTTTATCCCCCTACGCCTGAAACAGCATGCGCAAACACTTCTTTTTCAAGTCCTCTGTTGCCAAAAACTGTAACTTTTATCAAATTGATGGAATAATTCTCTTTGAGCCCTCTAGCTTGAGCCTGCTTTGAATCCTTATCTTCAGATACAAAATTGATTGTAAATGAATCAGATAATGCATACGCATTAATTACAGTTGGACGTCCGCCCCCAGCCTTGATAATAACCCCATCAACATTAATGTCTAATATCTCTCCAGCTTTTATATTTGGATTTCTTGTTACAAGATATCCTTCAAAGTTATTGGTAATTGGTAAAACATATGCTATGCAACTAAACTCACATACATCAACACATATGCCATATAGATCAGTATCAGCACCAATCTCAACATATACAGAATTCTCTTTTGGAACAAGTTTGACCCCGCGCTTGTATGGAAAACTATTTTTTGGATCGTAAAAATATTTCTCTATTTTGTCTGTAAAACTTGAACATGAAAATGAATAGGCATCGGCTCGCTCATTTTTTGACTGAAAAGAACCATTAGAACTGCTAAAAACTTTATTTTCAATCAAACTCATCGATTTTGCATATTTTTTGAATTTCAAAAGGATATCATCAAGTTCTTTACCTGAATCCAGATAAGGATCTTTTGCTTGTTCATCTTCGGCTTGTCTTGCTTGGCGTTTAGCCCTGGAAGCAGCCGATGAAACTTCTGATTCTAAACTTAATTGTGAAGTATCATCAATCTCAAAACTTTTCCCTTGCCCTTTATCTTTTGCTACCATAATTTACTACCCTTTTATAGCTCTATTTCCAAAAACACTAACAAGCCCTATGTATAACTCTTCGGTTAATTTCTGTACTTTTGATAGCGCTATGGCATTAATAGTTTTATCAGCTCCAGTAGTCTTTTCAAGCTCACCATGTTGATTAAAATGCAGCTTGTCCCCCGGGTTTACACCGTTTCCATTTTTCTTAAAAGTTAAATACCCGGTAAAATTGTTTGTAATTGGAATTACAGTTGCCATACCAGTATATTCATCTATATCAGTACATATTCCATATAAGTCTTCACCACCACCAGCCTCAATTTCAAGCTCTGTTGTACTATCTTCACTGAAACTAAGTTTTACTCCGCGCTTATATGGATAACCCTTAACAGGATAATTTTCTATTTTGTCTTTACTACTAGTTCGAACTCCACCAGAATTTGAAAAAATCAGGTTTTTGTCTCTAAATTCTAAAGAATTACCAAACAAACTAGCATCTTGTTGTGGATTTTTCATTAATGCTTTAATCTCGGCAACTTTTTTATCAAACTCTTGTTTAATTTTTGTAATATCGCTCATTTAAAACTCCTTTAAGCAATACTTGTTCTTTTGTTTCTTTTCAAGTTTTCATAAAACTGCACTCGTCTTTGCTTATAAGCATTACTTACAGCTTGTACAAACTCCGTGAAATTAATTGGAACAAAATTAGAATCAAGCAAACTTACTCTTTCTTCTGATTTAGTAACAATATTGCCTTTAATAGAATCAACAGAAGAAGAATTGCTATTCGCATTTTTTCTTAACTTGATGTTGACTTTAGCTAAAGAAACAAGTTGTTCTAGTATCTCTCCATCAATATGGGTTATGTCTGCTACTTTAGAAATAGCTTTAATTTGCTCAATTGGAACAAATTTGCGAACAAGTTCTCTGCGTTGTGCTTGCATAATGTCTTTTAGAGTGTATCCTTTTGCTAAAAGCACTTCTTTATTAAAATGGTTGCTAAGATGTGCTTTTGCGAGCGTATCAATTTCATTTATACGCTCGGCTTCTAGTAATAATTGCTTTTCAACACGTTCTCTCTCTTCAACTTCTGCAAGTTCTTTTGTTATTCGCTCATTTGTACTTAAATCATGGTTTATCTCTTTGGGTTTTACATTATTTGCTTGTTCTTTAAGGCGCATATACTCTTCATATTCACCAGAACTTATAATCTTAGTATCAGATTTAACTTGCTGTTCTTCTTTTACGTGTACTTGCAAGTCTTCTTTTTCTTCATTTTCAATCACTTTTTAACCCCTTTTCTCAAAATGAGAATAATTTTTCTTTTAAAATAGCTAGCTCCTCGTTATTAAAGGAGCTACTTTGTATAAGCTCGTTATATTTGCTGTAAAGCTCAATTAGCTTTATGTCTCTTTCTACTTTTTGATCTTCGCTCAACATAATCAATGAATTAAATCTCATATCAAGGCCAAAATATTTAGCAAGTTTCAAATTACAAGAATTCTCAACTTGTTCTTGTACGCCTTTTAGAAAATCATAATAATTGCTCCTATCACCTTTACCATCATTTCCGAGTCCTTTAGCCTGCTCGTTGAAACTTCTAGTTAGCGGTTCTTTAGTATCAGCACCAATTTTTGCTTTAATTAATGCTAGGGCTTCTTTTAGATAGCTAAGATCATACTTAATAACCTCCAAACTAGCGCTAGGAGTTGCTGTATAAAACATCCCCTCATTGTTAAGATTGCTTTTAAGCCTAGCAAGTTCGTTAGCTAACGAGTCATTAAGGCTGCGTAAATTAGAAATATCTTTACTATGATTGCTTGAATTCTGTTTTCTTAAAAATCCAGATAAAATACCACTTCCTTTATCACTACTGCCTTGAGTAAGTGCACTTAAAGAAGTTGTAGCACTTGAGAGTGCATCTTGTAGTTGTACTAAAGATTCATCTTTATAAAATAAAAAATTGTGATTCTCAATACGTTTTTCTATTTCAACGTATATCTTTTCAAATAAATAAATATCTAACAAAAAACTTTCCGTATAACACGGAACATATCTTTTTAAGATATAATCGAAATTTTCATATATTAT